>NZ_JBBDGN010000005.1:0-191638 GCF_037204145.1 Microbacterium istanbulense | reverse complement strand
CCTGGTATGTCACGGCCACGAAGTCGTAGCGAACCACGGGTCCGATGTTCGAAAAGAGGTCGGAGTGCAGGTCCACGCCTGTCACGGGCTGCATGATGTCGGCGACAACGGAAGGGTCCTCGTTGCGGAGCTTCGCAGCAGCGTAGGACTTCCAACTGACCACCCCGATCAGGCTTCGGTCTTGGAGATTGTCGACCACGAGCAACTGTGAGTAGTCGTAGCGAAGCATCATCGTTGTGGCGCCATCAATCGATGTTTGCGGCATGACGACGCCTGGAAGATCGACTGCTTCAGCGTCTGCAAGCGCGAATGCGGCCGCCGGGATGCGCGCCAGCGTCAGCAGGTGGTCAGCTGGATCGGATCTTCCGGGACGCGGGTTTGCTAGGCGAATGCTCACCGGCATATCGAGAGTCCCGACATCGAAAGGAGGATCGACTTCAAGTTTCATACTGGCCAGATCAGCTGAGATGATCCCCACCATGCTCGGCCCCCGCCCGCGGTAGCCCCAGTAGCCGATTAGCTCACGGACTGTTACACGCTGCTTTGTCTTGCGTAGGTGATCAAGATAGGCCTTGGTCTCGTCGAACGATGAGCCAGATTTCGGCACATTCGGTGAGCTGTGCGATGACGCCATCATCCCCCCAGAGATTGCGATGTGCGAACACGATAGCGGGCCACTCAAGTCCCCGCCAGTCACGACCTTCTTCGCCAGAGCTCGGGCCTTGTCCGCAGCCGGCAGCTGCGTGCGTGCGCCACCCGTCGGATCAAACCGTGAGCTTAGATAGATGAAGGTGTGCCGGGGCGCGGCGTGCCCGGAATGAAACGCGAACAGAAGGTACTCAGCTCCGTGAACCACGTCAACTTCATCTGGAACATCGCGGAGTCCTTGCGGGGCCCGTTCAAGCCCGCTGAGTATGGATCGGTCGTCCTCCCCTTCACAGTCTTGCGGCGGCTGGACGCCGTGCTCGCGGAGACGAAGCCGACGGTACTCAACGTTGCGAAGGCAACCGGGTCGATGCCCGACATGCTGCGGCACCTGCGCCTCACCGAAGCATCCGGTCGTGAGTTCTACAACACGAGCCCGTTCGACTTTGCGAAGCTCGTCGCCGACCCGCAGGATCTTCGAGCGAACCTCTCGGCTTACCTTGCTGGGTTCTCAGAGAATGTGCGAGACATCTTCGAGCGCTTCGAGTTCGATAAGACGCTCAACAAGCTGGCCGAGAAGAACAAGCTCTACTCGGTGACGGAGAAGTTCGCGCAGGCCGACTTCCACCCGAATGTCGTGAGCAACATCCAGATGGGACTCATCTTCGAAGAGCTCATCCGGTGGGCAAACGAGCGTTCTAACGAGACCGCGGGCGATCACTACACGCCACGCGAGGTCATCGCGCTCATGGTGCAGCTGATCTTCGCGCTCGACGACGACGCGCTGTCGAAGAAGGGCGTCGTCCGCTCCATCTACGACCCGACTGCCGGCACCGGCGGCATGCTCTCGGTCGCCGATGAGTACCTGCACGCGATGAATCCCGGCATCGAGCTGAGCCTCTATGGCCAGGACTACAACGACTACTCCTACGCGATCTGCAAGGCCGACATGGTCATCAAAGGTCAGGACGTCGACAACATCGCCCTCGGTGACACACTCACGGAAGACGCCTTCGACGACAAGAAGTTCGACTACGCCCTCTCGAACCCACCGTTTGGTGTTGACTGGAAGGACCAGCGCGCCTACGTCGACGAAGAGCACGCGAAACTCGGCTTCAACGGACGTTTCGGCCCCGGCACGCCCGCGGTCAGCGATGGCGCGATGCTGTTTCTGCTGCACCTCGTCTCGAAGATGCGTAAGAAGGAGGACGGCGGATCACGAGTCGCGATCGTCCTGAACGGCTCGCCGCTATTTTCCGGTGGCGCTGGCGGAGGCGAGTCGAACATCCGCAAGTGGTTGCTCGACAACGACCTCGTCGAGGCGATCATCGGTCTCCCGAAGGACATGTTCTACAACACGGGCATCTCCACCTACGTCTGGGTGCTGAGCAACCGCAAGCCCGCGGAACGCAAGGGTCGCGTGCAGTTGATTGACGGTCGGGAAATGTTCACCAAGCTCCGTAAGGGCCTCGGTTCCAAGCGAAACGAACTCTCTGCGAAGGACATCGAGACAATCGTTGGGCTCTATGCCGAATTCGAGGACGGCGAGCACTCGAAGATCTTCCGCAATGAAGACTTCCTCTATCGCACCATCACCGTCGACCGTCCGCTAAAGCGCAACTGGCAGGTGACGCCCGAGCGTATCGACGCGGTGTTCGCCGCGAAGACGGTGCAGAAGCTGAGCGACGCGGATGCTATGGCGCTGCGCCGCGTGCTCGGCCGCCTCGCAACCCCACAGGTCGGTGAGCGAGCACAAGGAGACGAAGCGCCCCCGATGTGGAAGAACCGCGCCGAGTTCCACAAGGCGCTGAAGGATGCCGCGAAGGCCGAAAACCTCACCCTCGCCGCGCCGCTGCTGAAGGCCGTCACCACGGAGCTCGCCGAACAGGACGAGACCGCCGACGTGTGTCTTGACGCGAAGGGGAAGGTCGAGCCGGATGCCTCACTTCGCGATACCGAGAACGTGCCGTGGGACGAAGATGTCGACGACTACGTGCGCCGGGAGGTGCTGCCGTACGCGCCGGATGCCTGGATCGACTCCGCCAAGACCAAGGAGGGCGCTGAGATCCCCTTCACCCGCCACTTCTACCAGTACGTGCCGCCGCGGCCGCTGGAACAGATTGATCGGGACCTCGACGCCGTCATGGGCGAGCTGCGGGCGATGCTTTTCGAGGTCGAGCGGTGAACCGAGAGTTTCGCGACTCAGGCGTGCCCTGGCTCGGATCGCTGCCTGTCGAATGGGAAACTGTGCCGGCCCGAGCGCTGTTTGGGGAGCGAAAGGCGAAGAGCACAGCCGCCGATGTACATCTAACGCCTTCGCAGAGGTACGGTGTGCTTCCCCAAGAGGAGTACATGCAGATCACGGGGAACAAGGTGGTCCTGAACCTCACGGGCGCCGACAACATGAGGCATGTCGAGGCGGGCGACTTCGTGAGCCACCTTCGTAGCTTTCAGGGAGGGCTTGAGTACGCGGGGATCACAGGCAAGGTGAGCGCGGCCTACACGGTACTGCAACCCAAAGCTGCGATCGATTCTCGATTCTTCTGCTATGTGTTCAAGAGCGCCCTCTACGTCCAGGCTCTCCAGACCACGACCGATCAGTTGCGAGACGGCCAGTCGATTAGGTATCCGCAGTTCTCGCAGATTCCGCTACCGCAACCGTCGCTCGACGAGCAGCGGGCGATCGCGGACTATCTGGATCGGGAGACGGCGCAGATCGACGCGTTCATCGCGAAAAACGAGGAACTCATCGCCCTCCTCACCGAGCGTCGCGCTGCCGCTGCGCAGTCAGAGGTTGAGCATCACGTCGGCGGAGGCGCACGCCTTAAGACTCGACTCCGTGAGATCGATGTGCGGGCCGGAAGTAGCTGGGAGAAGCTTCCCTTGCTCTCAGTCTCCATCCACCACGGGGTTGTTCCGCGTGAGGAAGATCATGAGTCCGCGAATGACTCCAGTGATCTGTCGCACTATAAGGTCGCCAAGTTGGGGGACCTCGTTCTCAACAGGATGCGCGCGTTTCAGGGCGGCCTCGGTGTCGCCCCTTGCGAGGGGCTGGTGAGCCCTGACTACGCTGTCCTCCGGCCGGCGGACGGCGTTGACCCCGCCTGGCTTGCGCTAGTCATGCGAACGCCGAGATTTGTCGGCGAGATAGCAATGCGCCTTCGAGGGATCGGAGGAACGGACTCTGGCGCGGTGCGGACGCCCCGAATCAGTGTGGCGGATCTCGGGGCAATCCTTGTAAGCGTTCCGAGCGGCACGCTGCAGTCCGCTGAACTACAGGCGGTAGTAACTTCCACCGAGCGAATTGAGAAGGCGCTCATGGTGGCGCAACGAAGCATCGCGCTTGCTCGCGAGCGCCGCGCCGCCCTCATCTCGGCGGCGGTGACCGGCAAGATCGACGTGGGGGAGGCATCATGACCGGAATCACAGGCGCACACTTGGAATCGGTGCTGGAGAATGAGATCGCGGAGCACCTGGCCGCAAACGGCTGGCTCTACTCGCCGAACGACGCAGGCTACGACCGCGAGCTCGCGCTGTTCCCCGACGACGTGCTCGGCTGGCTCGCCGACACGCAGCCAACTGAGTTCGCAAAGGTCGTGCGCCCCGGCGACACCCCGGCGCAACGCGACGCGGCGGCCCGCAGCATCCTGACCCGCCTGGCGAAGACCCTCGACAACGACCCGCTGAAGAACGGCGGAACCATCCGCATCCTTCATGAGGGCTTCTCGATCGTGCCGCTCCACGGTGGCGCGGTGAAGTTCAAGATGGCACAGTTCCGTCCCGCAACGGCAAATAACCCCGACACGCTCGCTGACTACGCGAAGATGCGGGTCCGAGTGATGCGCCAGGTGCACTACTCGACCAAGAACCCGAACAAGGCGCTCGATCTCGTGCTGTTCGTCAATGGCATCCCAGTCGCCACCGTTGAGCTGAAGACCGACTTCACGCAGCCGATCAGCAACGCCGTGAACCAGTACCGCTTTGACCGCAATCCCGCCGGCGAGCCGTTGTTCGCGTTCGCGAAACGGTCTCTCGTGCATTTTGTCGTTTCGAACTCCGAAGTGCGCATGACGACCAAGCTCGCCGGCGCGGGAACCCGCTTCCTCCCCTTCAACCGCGGCGACGACGAGGGCGCCGGAAACCCGCCCAACCCCGCCGGCTCGGCATCGTCGTACTTCTGGGAAGAGATCCTGCAGCGCGACACGTGGCTGCAGATCTTCGGCTCATTCGTCCACCTGCAGGTCGAGACCGAAATCGATCCGGACACCGGTAGGAAGACCCGCATCGAAAAGGTGCTCTTCCCCCGCTATCACCAGTGGCGTGCGGTGAACCGGCTTGTCGATGCCGCACGCGTCGAGGGCGCCGGCAATCGGTATCTCATCCAGCATTCGGCCGGCTCCGGCAAGACGAACTCGATCGCATGGCTCGCGCATAGGCTCTCTGGGCTGCACGACGCAAACAACGAGAAAGTGTTCGACACGGTCGTCGTCGTCACCGACCGCACGGTGCTCGACAAGCAGCTACAAGACGCCATCGGGCAGTTTGAGAAACACTCCGGGGTCGTGCAGTCCATCACCCGCGAGGGCGGGGAGTCGAAGTCCGCTGAACTCGCGGCCGCCCTCATCGCGGGCAAGCAGATCGTCATCGTGACGATCCAGACCTTCGAGGCGCTGATCACCACCATTCAGTCGAAGCCCGAACTGCAGGGGCGACGGTTCGCCGTCATCGCCGATGAGGCGCACTCCTCGCAGACCGGCTCAACCGCAGGTGCGCTTTCCACGGTGCTGTCACCGCAGGAGCAGGCCGCCGTCGCCGAGGGCGCGCCGATCGGTTCGGAAGCGTACCTGCAGTGGGCGATGGAAGTGACCGCGAACGCGTCGAACATCTCGTACTTCGCGTTTACGGCGACCCCCAAGGCGAAGACGCTGGAGCTGTTTGGTCGTATCCCCGAGGGTGCTGAGACTCCCGAACCTTTCGACCTGTACTCCATGCAGCAGGCGATCGAAGAGGGCTTCATTCTCGACGTGCTGCAGAACTACACGCCATACAAGGTTGCGTGGCAGTTGCAGCATCCTGGCGCCGACTACGACGGCCCGGGCGAGGTAGATGAATCCACCGCGGTGAAAGCGCTGGTGCAGTACGTGCGGCTGCATCCAACCAACATCAGCCAGAAGGCAAAGATCGTCGTCGATCACTTCCGCACCTTCGCGCAGCCATTACTCGGCGGCAAGGCGAAGGCGATGGTGGTCACGGGCTCACGCAAAGAAGCCGTGAGGTGGAAGAAGTACCTCGACGCGTACCTTTCGGATGCGCGGATTTCGGGCGTCAAGGCGCTCGTCGCTTTCTCTGGGACCGTCGAGGACCCTGAGGATGTCGGTGAGGGGCTGACCGAGAAGACCCAGAACCCGGGGCTGTGGACCTCAGATCTGGCGGAGGCGTTCAAGCAGTCGACGTACAACGTGATGATCGTCGCGGAGAAGTTCCAGACCGGTTTCGATCAGCCGCGGCTGGTCGCGATGTACGTCGACCGGAAGCTGGGTGGGGTGCAAGCGGTGCAGACGCTGTCACGCCTCAACCGCACCTACCCGGGCAAGGACAGCACCTTCGTGCTCGATTTCGTGAACGAGCCCCTCGACGTTCTTGACGCGTTCAAGGCCTACTATCGCAAGGCGACGCTGACGGCGACCACGGATCCGAACCTCATCTACGATCTCGTCGCGAAGCTCGACAGTGCAGGCATTTACACGATGGCCGAGGTTGAGCAGGCCTTCGACGCCGCCCTGGCGGGTGGGCTGAATGCGAATAGTGCGGTGAGCGCGGCCACTGCGCCCGCTGTGGATCGGTTCGCGAAGCGATGGTTCAACGCGGTGACCGACGCCGACAAGACCGAGCAGGATGAACTGAAGCTGTTCAAGGCCGATGCCGGACAGTACGTGAAGCTCTACGACTTCCTCTCGCAGATCCGAAACCTCGAAGACACCGACCTGCCTCGCCGCCACTACTTCGTGCGGCGCATCCTGCCCCAGTTGTCGACGGCGACTTACGACGCACCTGTCGACATTTCTCAGGTGCGGCTCGCTGAGTACAGCATCACGCCGGGCGAAGCCGTGAAGCTGAACCTCGAACAGGGGCCAGGACTCTCCCCGATCACCGCTATCGGCTCCGGGGCGATCCACGAGAAGCATCGCAGTGCGCTCGAGGAAATCATCGGCAAACTCAACGAGCGTTTTGGCGACAAGTACGGTGTGGGTGCTGTTGACCTCACCGTCAACCACATCGTCGGGAAACTCGCCGTCGACCATGACCTGGCGCGGCAAGCGGAGGTGAACACTCCTCAGCAGTTCTCGGAATCGCCGGCCCTGCCGAAGGCGTTCGCGAAAGCCGTGATCGAGGTGCGCGAGGAAACGCCGTTGCTCGTCGATGACCTGCTGGGCGACGACGGTCTCTTCGCGGAGTTGAGCCGCGCGCTCCCGGCGATGCTCTATGAGTACCTGAAGGGCGCCAGCGGGAAGGGGAGTGTGAAGCCATGAACATGTGGGGCGTGCACAACGACTCATTGACCACAGAGCTTGTCGACGACGGCTTCATCAGCATCGGATGGGATGAGCTCGGCGATCTTGGTGCCATCTCGGGAGGCCGGGAAGGTATTAAGCACGCGCTTCAGGTGCAAGAACCGGATGCCAAGCCGCGATCGATTGCTGGCCAAGCCGGCGTGCTGGTGCGCTTTCGTGACGAGATGCAGGTGGGTGACGTGGTTGTCGCGCCATTCAAGCCGACGTCGACTATCAACCTGGGGATCATCGCGAGCGAGTACTACTACGACGCGACCGCCGGCACTCATCGCAGCCGCCGACGCGTCGACTGGAAGAAGACAGACCTTCCCCGTACCGTCTTCTCGCAATCCGCGCTCTACGAGATCGGTTCGGTGCTCACCGTGTTCCGGGTTCGCAAGCACGTGAACGAGTTCCTGGCAGCGCTGAACGATGACGCCACGAGCGTCGATGACTTGAGTCGCAAGGTCGACGAGGTTTCGGTGCAGGACGAGGGCGAGGACAGCAGCGTCGACGAGCCACGCGCGTCGCGGATTGTCCGCCAGACTCGCGACTTCGTGCTCGACGCCCTCCACAAGAAGCTCAGCCACCAAGAGTTCGAAGAGTTCACGGCTGAGGTTCTGCGCGTGCTCGGTTACCAAGCGCGGGTGACGCAGTATTCACAGGACGGCGGAGTGGACGTCATCGCCCACCGTGACCCGCTGGGCGTGGAACCGCCTCAGATCAAGGTGCAGTGTAAGCACCACACCGGCACGATCTCGGCTCCAGAGGTGCAGCAGCTGGCGGGTACCCTCGGGCAGAGCGAGCTCGGGCTCTTCGTGACGCTCGGCAGTTACTCGAAGGACGCTCGAATGATCGAGCGCCAGCGCCCCGGACTGCGGTTGCTCTCTGGCGAAGACGTGGTTTCGCTGGTGCTCGATCACTACTCGGAGCTGCCGGAGAGCTTGCGATCGTTGATGCCGCTTACCCGCGTTCTGGTGGTTGCTGATTCGGCCGACTCGTAAGGATGGGGCGTGGCTGCTGAGTCGTTCGACGGCTGGCCATCGTACGCGGCGCGCACTCGTGCCTTGATCTCTTGCGCGTCGGCGTCTGCTTCGCGCATCAGGGCGAGGATGCGCAGGTGATGTTCCCAATGGCGCGCCCACAATTCAGCGCCCGCGGCGTCACCGAAGTCGATTCGTGTCGGCCTGTTCTGACGCTCATACTCCTCAAGCCGTGCAATTCGATCCTCGATGTCCGCAACGCCACGGGTCGCCGGAGACAGGCGAGCGTTGCTGCGCATCCAGGACTTCCAGTGTCGGTTTCCCTTGCTCTGGTTGCACTTTCCACAGGCGGGGACCAGGTTGTGGATCTCGGAGATATAGCCGGTCGGTCGTTGGTTCTCGACTAGTGGCCGCAGGTGATCCCACTCCGTGCTGGGGTCGCCGCAATACGCGCACACAACGTGATCGAGCATCCCGAGAGTCGCCAAGGCCTCGCGTACCTCCTCGGTGGTGGGGTAGACGACGGGAATGATTCCGTTCACGAAGGAGTTCGTGATGCTCGAGCTACGCGCGGTGATGCGAACCGGCTTCGGCATTGCGAATGACCCGACCCGCGACGTCGACTCTTCGGCCATCTCAATTGCCCCCTCGGCCAATTATGGCTGGTGGAGTGCGCCGGATCAGAATGCCCATCAAGTGCAGGTTCTGTGAATCAAATCGCCTCAACCCATCGTTGGCAAACTGCGCGAAATGATCCGCGATTTGCTGGCGCGAGCTGCACAGGCGGATACTCATCCCAGCATGAGCGCACCGTCCGGATCGCCCGAACCTCCCGTTACGACCCTCGCCGTCATCGGCCCCGGTCGTCTCGGCCGCGTGCTTTCCCGCGCCCTCCGCGAAGCCAGCTTCACCGTGCACGGCCCACTCGCCCGTGCTGACGAGATCCCCCACGTCGACATCGCGATCCTCACCGTCCCAGACGCCGCGATCCCGGACGCAGCCAAGCGAGCCCGCCCGCACGCCACGCAGATCGCCCATGTCTCCGGCGCCACCGACCTCGCGAGCGTGGACTTCAGCATCCATCCGCTGCAGACCTTCACCGGCGCCGAGCCGCCCGCAGTCTTCCGCGGCATCGGCGCCGCCATCGACGGACGCACCGACGACGACAAGAACACAGCACGGCACCTTGCCGACGCCCTCGGCATGATCCCGTTCGAGGTCCGTGACCGCGCCACGTACCACGCGGCGGCATCCTTCGCCTCAAATTTCGTGCTCGCCGTCCTCGACACCGCCGAGCAGCTCGCCACCCAGGCCGGCATCAGCAACTCCCGCGATATCCTCGCCCCGCTCGTGCGCCAGAGTGTCGACAACTGGCAGCGGCAGGGCGCGCAGCAGGCCCTCACCGGCCCCATCGCCCGCGGCGACGACGCCACCGTGGCGAAGCAACGAACGGCGACCGAGAACACAGACCTCTTCGACGCCCTCGCCGCGGCGACCCGAGCCCTGAAGGACCGCGCATGAGAATCCTGCGCACCGTCGCCGAGGTCCGCACCGCCATCGCCGTCGCCAAACAAGAGAACAAGACCGTCGGCCTCGTGCCGACCATGGGCGCCTTCCACGAGGGCCACCTCACCCTCATGCGCGCGGCCCGCGCAGACACCGATCTCGTCGTCGTCTCGCTCTTCGTCAACCCCACCCAGTTCGGCGCGAACGAAGACCTCAGCAAGTACCCCCGCGACGGGGCCAGCGACGCCAGCCAGGCAGAACGAGAGGGCGTAGACATCCTCTTCGCCCCCACCCCCGATGAGATCTACCCCGACGGCTTCGCCACCAGCATCCACGTCGCAGGCCTCACCGACGTGCTCGACGGCGCCGCCCGCGGCCCGCACCACTTCGACGGCGTCGCGACCGTCGTCACCAAACTCTTCACCATTGTCACCCCCGACGTCGCCTACTTCGGCGAGAAGGATGCCCAGCAGCTCCTCGTCGTCCGCTGCGTCACCCGCGACCTCAACCTGCCCGTCCGCATCGAGGGCGTGCCCATCGTGCGCGAACCCGACGGGCTCGCCATGAGCTCACGCAACGTCTACCTCGACGCGGATGCCCGCCAGCAGGCGACCGCCCTCAATCGCGCCCTCGACACCGCGCAGGCCCTCCACGACAGCGGTGAGCGCGACGCGACGCGGCTCATCGACGCGGCGGCCACCGTGCTCCGCGAGGCCGGTATCACCCCCGAATACCTCGAGCTCCGGGATGCCGAAACTCTGGCATCCGTCACCGACACCACCCACGACACCCTGCTCGCCGTCGCCGCCCGTGTGGGCGCCGCCCGCCTCATCGACAACCACTTTCTGAAAGGCGACTCCTGATGCGCCGCACCATGCTGAAGTCGAAGATCCACCGCGCCACCATCACCGGTAGCGATCTCAACTACGTCGGGTCGATCACCATCGACCCCGACCTGCTCGACGCCGCCGACATCCTCGAACACGAGCAGGTGCACGTCGTCGACGTGAACAACGGCTCCCGCTTTGAGACATATACCATCGCGGGCATACGCGGATCGGGCACGATCCAGGTCAACGGCGCGGCCGCCCGTCTTGTCCACGCCGGCGATACCGTCATCGTCATCTCCTACGCTGATTACTCCCCGGAAGACCTCGTCACCTACGAGCCGCGCGTCGTGCACACCGACCGCACCAACGTGATCATCCAGGTCGACGCCGCCGTGGCCGAACTGGTGGATGCCCGATGAGCGCGCAGGGCGTGCAGCGACGCCTGAACCTCGGCGACCTCACGACGAAGAAGAACGCCGGTGAGCCGATCGTCATGGTCACCGCCTACGACTATCCGAGCGCGCAGATCGTAGAAGCTGCGGGCGTCGACATCGTGCTCGTCGGCGACTCTGCCGCCATGACGGTGCTCGGGTACGACAGCACCGTCCCCGTCACCGTCGACGAGATGCTCACGCTCACCAAGGCCGTGCGCCGCGGACTCGGTCGCCCCTTGCTCGTCGGCGACCTCCCGTTCGGCTCGTACGAGATCTCCGACGAGCAGGCCGTGATCACCGCGCAGCGGTTCGTGAAAGAGGCCGGCTGCGACCTCGTCAAGATCGAACGCGGCGGGACGTCGGTCGACCGTGCGCGGGCGCTCGTCGCAGCCGGCATCCCCGTCGTCGGGCACGTCGGCCTCACCCCGCAGACCGCGGTCGCGCTCGGTGGATACCGCGCACAGGGGCGTACCGTCGAGACCGCGCTTGCCCTGCGCGATGATGCGCTCGCGCTGCAGGATGCCGGATGCGCGATGCTCGTCATCGAGGCCGTGCCGCGCGAGGTCACCGAGCTGATCATGCCGCTCATGCGCATCCCCGTCATCGGCATCGGCGCGGGGCCGGCCACCGATGGCCAGGTGCTTGTCTTCCACGACCTGCTCGGCATCTACGACGGCCCCGCCGCTCGCTTCGTCAAGCGGTACGCCAACGTGCGCGAGGCTTCGGTCGCCGGCGTCGCCGAATACGCCCGCGAGGTACGCGAACGCGAGTACCCGGCCCCCGAGCACGAGTACGCGATGCCGGATGCCGAGGCGCAGCGCCTCTCCCAGATCAACCCGGGTTGATTTCTTCCCCTGGCCGGGTTTCGGGCCGTCCGGCCGGGTCGGCCGGGTCGGCCGGGTTTGCCGGGTTTGGGGCGCATCCGTGCGTTTGGGGCGGCTCACCCGCGCCCCAAACGCAGGAACGCGCCCCAAACGCGGCGCATAAGGGGGGAGTGCGGGGGTGCGGTCCTCCTTGTACAGTTAGTTGTACAAGGAGGTGTCATGGATGTCATCCCCGTAGCAGAAGCGCGAGCAGGGCTCTCTCGGTTGCTCGCCGACTTTCGCGTGAATGACGACCTGACGGTCGTGATCGGCGCGCACCGCAGGCCCGAAGCGGCCATGCTCTCGTTCGACCGCTACCAGCAGCTCCTTTCGGCGGGAGCCCAGCCGGGTGTGACTCTGTCGCGGCTGCGCGAACTGGGGCCGGTCATTGAGCGTCTGGCCGCGGCGTCGCACCTCTCCAATGTGCACGTCTACGGATCCGTCGCTCGGGGGGAATCGAACGCGACGAGCGACGTCGACTTGCTCGTCACCCCGGATGCGGATGCCTCACTGTTCGATCTTGCTCAGCTGGAGCTGGATCTCGAGCTGATTCTCGGCGTGCCCGTATCGGTCGCGTCACGTCGAGCGCTTCGCGAGGGGGAGGACGACAGCATCCTGGCCGAAGCGATACCGCTGTGAAGGACGACGCGCGCATTGCGCGCTGGCTCCATGAGCTCGACGCGTCGCTCGAGCAGGCGTCGGTGCTCGCCGCCCGCGGGCGCCATGCCTACGACACCGATCCGGCGCTGCCCCTGGCTTTCGAGGCGCTGATCAACCGGATCGGCGACCTTGCGAAGCGGCTCACCACTGTCGACACCCAGCGCTTCGGGCATCCGGCGTGGCGGGCGGCAGCCCGAACCCGAGACTTCGTCGTGCACCACTACGACCGCATCGACTCGGATCTGTTGTGGCAGACGGTCACCGTCAGCCTCCCCGAACTCCACGCGCTTCTGGCCGAGGCGCGGCGTCCGTCCCCCTGACTCCTCGGTTTGGGGCGCATCCGTGCGTTTGGGGCGGCTCTCCCGCGCCCCAAATGCAGGAACGCGCCCCAAACGGGTGGCGGTGTGTGGCGGGCGCACTCCTGACAACTCGCTCCGAACGTGCGCTCCCCCTTTCGCATCCGCAGTTAACGACATATCGTTAACTATCGTTCACGCATCAGTGACCAGGGAGGCCATCATGAACGGATCGTTCCCCACCGGCGGATTCGGCAACGCTTTCGGCGGCTCAGGCAACCCGGGCGGCGCCATCTGGGACGCCCTCGACCAGCTGCGCCAGAGCTTCGAACAGCGCACCGGCGGCCCCACTCGCATGGCCCGCGGCGACGTGCGCGCGGCCGTCCTCGCCCTCCTCGCCGAAGAGCCCATGCACGGCTACCAGATCATGCACGCCATCGCAGAGAGGTCGGGCGGCGCCTGGAAGCCCAGCGCCGGTTCGGTCTACCCCACCCTGCAGCTGCTCGCCGATGAAGGCCTGATCAGCGCCGAAGAGCAGAACGGTCGCAAGACCTACTCGCTCACCGCGGCCGGCGAGGATGCCATCTCCGAGGCCGGCGAGACCCCCGCACCCTGGGAGGCTTTCGCCTCGCGCAGCGCCTCGCCGCTCACCGCCCTGCCGAAGGCCGGCGCCGAACTGGCATCCGTCGTCGCCCAGGTCGCACGCACCGGAACCACCGAACAGGTGCAGTCCGCCGTCACCGTTCTCGAAGAGGCCCGCCGTAAGCTCTACTCCATCCTCGCCGAGAGCTGATGCCGACGCAGCGCCGGGCGCGGCGCACGAAGGGAGCAGCATGAGCACTCCCGACAGCCCGCGCCCCGACGGCATCCATCGCGCCCGCTACCGCCGCATCCTCGCCTTCGCCGCCCGCGCGCTCATCCAGGCCTGGTGGTTCGAACTGGTGCTGCCCCGCGTGGGGCTCACAAACGTCACCGAACGCACCCGCGACCGACGGATGCTGCGCCTCGCGCGCCGCTTTCGCGATCTGGCCGTCGACCTCGGCGGCCTCATGATCAAGGTCGGGCAGTTCCTCTCATCGCGCCTCGACGTGCTGCCGCCCGAAGTCACCGCCGAGCTCGCCGACCTGCAAGACGAAGTGCCCGCCGTGCCGTTCGATGAGATTCGCGTCGTCGCCGAGGCCGAGCTCGGTGCGAGCCTGGATGCCGTCTACACCTCGTTCGACCCGGTGCCCGTCGCCGCGGCATCCCTCGGCCAGGCCCACCGCGCCACCCTCGCGCCGCGCGACGCCGCCGATACCGGACTCGACCGTGTCGTCGTCAAGGTGCAGCGCCCCGGTATCGATCAGATCGTCGACATCGACCTCGCCGCCCTGCGTCGCATCGGAGGCTGGCTGAGCCGCATCCGCCTCGTCTCTTCGCGCGTCGACGCCCCTGCGCTCGTCGAAGAGTTCGCCGCCACCTGCCGCGAAGAGATCGACTACCTGCACGAGGCCGCCAACGCCGAGCGTTTCGCGACGTCGTTCGCCGACGACCCGCGGGTGAGCGCCCCCGCCATCGTCTGGGAGCGCACCACCCGCCGCGTGCTCACCCTCGAAGACGTCACCGCGATCAAGATCAACGACACCGCCGCGTTGCGGGATGCCGGCATCGACCCCGCCCAAGTGGCGCAGGTGTTCGCTGAAGTCATGCTCGACCAGGTGTTCACGCACTCGTTCGTGCACGCCGACCCGCATCCGGGCAACATCTTCGTCACGCCCGGCGCCGGTCCCGATGACTGGCGGCTGACCTTCATCGACTTCGGCATGATGGCCGAGGTGCCCGCCAGCATCCGCTCGGGCCTGCGCACCCTCGTCATCGCCGTCGCCGGGCGCGACAGCCGCGGACTCGTCCGCGCCGCACAGCAGATCGGCGTGCTGCTGCCGTCCGCCGACACCCGCGATCTCGAACGCGCCCTCACCGCCCTGTTCGCTCGGTTCGGCGGCATGGGCTTCAACGAACTCCGCGACGTCGACCCCCGCGAGCTGCGCGATTTCGGCATGGAGTTCGGCGACACCGTGCGCGGGCTGCCCGTGCAGTTCCCCGAGAACATGCTGCTGCTCATGCGCGCCGTCTCGCTCACCTCCGGCCTGTGCAGTGCCCTCGACCCGACGTTCAACATTTGGGAACCTGTCGAGCCGTACGCCAACCGGATGCTGCGCGAGCAGAGCGGCAACCTCGTGCAGGACCTCGGCGCGCAGGCCCTCTCCAGCGCCGGCATCATCTGGGGTCTGCCGCAACGTGTCGACGCGCTGCTGACCGGCATCGACGAGGGCACCGTCTCGATCGACACCTCTCGCCTCGAGAAACGTCTCGACACCCTGGTCGGTATCGGCCGCCGCGCCGTGTCGGCCCTGCTGTTCGCTGGCCTTCTCGTGGGCGGCGTGCTGTTGCTCCCGCTCGCCGCTCCGCTCGGCATCGTGCTCATGTGCGTGTCGGCGCTGCCGCTTTTGCACGCCGTGTTTGGTGGGATAGGGCGGCGGGGTTAGCTGCGCGGCCGGATGCTGGTAGGCGGGCCGCGCGCTTGCCCGCGGAGAAGTGCGCTTCGCGCGGAGTGATTCGGCAGATGCCTCCGCGCGAAGTGCACAATCCCGCGCGGGAGTCGGAAGGGCGGATGCTGGCATCCTCGGAGCCTGAGTGCGTGCGGCTCCCGCTGAGGTGGGCGCCTGCCGCGGAGATGTGCGCTTCGCGCGGAGCGATTCGGCGGATGCCTCCGCGTGAAGCGCACAATCGCGCGCGGGGTGCGCGGGGTGCGCGGGATGCGCGGGGTGCGTGGGATGCGTGGGGTGCGGGGGTGCGCGTGGTACGCGGGGCGCGGGGTACGGCCCCGGCTTAGCCCAGAACTTCCGACTCCTCCGACGCGGCGATCGCGGCCTCGGTGATCCGCGCGGCCATGCCGGCGAAGATGAACCCGTGGAACGGCAGCACGGCCAGCCAGTACAGCCGGCCGGCGAGCCCGCGGGGGAAGAACACGGCCCGCTGTCCGTAGCGCGAGCCGGTGGCATCCGGCTCGGCGCGCAACTCCAGCCAGGCAGCGCCGGGCACCTTCATCTCGGCGCGCAGCCGCAGCACGCCGCCGTGCTCCGCCGACGGCGCCACCACCTCTTCCACGCGCCAGAAGTCGATCGCATCGCCCACACGCGCGCCGCTCTTGCTCCGCCGTCCCCGGCGGAGGCCCACGCCACCCATGAGCCGGTCCATCCACCCGCGCACCGCCCACAGGAACGGCGACGAGTACCACCCGTTCGCCCCGCCGATGCCAGTGATCACCCGCCAGAGCTCGTCGACGGATGCCACCGTCACCACCTCCCGCTCGTCGGTGAACACCGTGCGGCCCGCCCAGTCGGGGTCGCTGGGGAGGGGATCGCTGGGGGCGCCGAAGACGTCGGCATCCTGCCAGCTGGTCTCCACGGCATCCGTGTTCACCTTTCCCAGCGCGAGCGCGACCGCCCGCCGGTACGGGGTGAGTCCGCCCTCGGGCGGCGGAATGATCGCGTCGACCGCGTGATTCTTCATCACGCACTCGTTCTGCAGCGACGCGACCAGCGGCCGCGCGATCGAGCGCGGCACGGGCGTGACGAGGTTCACCCAGTGCGAGGCGAGGCCCGGCGTCAGCACCGGCAGCGCGGCGATGGCCCGCTGCGGCAGCCCCGCCTCGAGGGCGTAGCCGTTCATCATCTGTCCGTAGCGGAGCACATCGGGGCCTCCGATGTCGACCGCCTGATTGACCTCCGGATCCACGCGGGCGGCGCCCAGCAGGTACCAGAGCACGTCACGCACAGCGATCGGCTGAATGTGATTGCGCACCCACTTCGGCGCCGGCATGTACGGCAGCACCTCTGTGAGGTGCCGGATCATCTCGAACGACGCCGACCCGGAGCCGATCACGACACCCGCCTGCAGCACCAGCGTGGGCACACCGGATGCCAGCAGGATCTCGCCTACCTGCACCCGCGACCGCAGGTGCGGAGACAGCTTCACGCCCTCGGGATGCAGACCGCCGAGATACACGATGCGGTGCACTCCGGCATCCGCCGCCGCCCGCGCGACGGTTTCGGCGGCGCGCTCATCGGCATCCTCGAACCCGCGCCCCGCGCCCATCGAATGGATGAGGTAATAGACGACGTCGACGTCGCGCATGGCGGTCGCGACGGCCTCGGCATCGTCGGCGGAGCCCTCGACGATCTCGATCTGCGCACCCCAGGGGAAGGATGCCGCGCGCGCCGCATCCCGCGCGA
Source organism: Microbacterium istanbulense (assembly GCF_037204145.1). Lineage (NCBI taxonomy): Bacteria > Bacillati > Actinomycetota > Actinomycetes > Micrococcales > Microbacteriaceae > Microbacterium > Microbacterium istanbulense. The sequence goes on along the minus strand of NZ_JBBDGN010000005.1, from coordinate 174,596 downwards.
GAACCCGCACCCGGTACCCGGCATTCAGCAGCCTCGGGGTGAGGCGGCCGCCGATGTATCCGGTGGCGCCGAGCACGAGCACGCGCGGCGCCTCGCCATCCGGCAGGGGCACCGCGCGCAGCGCCTGCTCGCGGCCGGTCGGTTCGCTGAGTTCACCCATCCTTCGAGGGTAAGGATGCGGGGGAGATGGGGAAAGAGCCGAGATGTGGATGCCGGCCCTGCGTCACCCGAGTTTCGCGATCGCCTGCTGCGATAGTGTCCTTCAGGGCGTCCGGCCGCAGCCTCGACCGTGGCCGCGGCTTTGGCTTCGTCGTTCCAGACGCGGCAAATGTACGGCCGGCCTCTATGATCATCGCGAGCACCGAGAGGCGGTCGTCTGCGGCGGCATGGAGAGCCGGGGCGTTTCTTGTGAGCGTGCCGGGGATGCGTTCACTTAGCGGCAGATTTCGGTCGATAATCGCTACCCACCGACGCCAGAGCGCCTTGCCTTCCTCGGTCCTGATATCTACCCTCCGAAGCTCGACCAGATCGCACCGCATCGTGACCTGAAGGCCTTCGCCCGAACCAAAGGCCGTGCCGCTGGCGAGGTTGATCCCAACTAGGACGTGTCTCCCAAGGGCGGCGAAGGCTTGTGCTGATGAGAGAATCGATGCTGTGCGACACGTGTTGACTGCTGATCACGAAATCCCAGACCGCCCACCGTTGGCGATCAGGCCAGGGGACGTCGTTCAGGTTGGAGATTGGGACACGGAGTGGCCCGCTTTCATCTTCGTGACAGCATCACAGGGAACGGGATGGGTGCCTGGGCGTCACCTCGATATCGATGGCCCCGTCGGGATCGTTCGCGTCGCATACGACACGACCGAGCTACCAGCTGTCACGGGGGAGAGCGTCGATGTCATTGAGAACGATGCCGAGAGCGGCTGGTCCTGGTGTCGGAACTCTGATGGCCGTGAGGGATGGATCCCGCACCGCGTCCTTACTGCTGCGTGACCGATCGTCATAGGCGTAGCCAGGTGAGGATGGCGCAGAGGGTGATGCCGGCGCGGTATGTGATCGCGAGCTTGTCGTAGCGGGTGGCGATGCCGCGCCATTGCTTGGCGAGGGCGAAGAACCGTTCAACGACGTTCCTTCCCTTGTATGCCTCGGCATCGCGCGCAGGCGGGCGGCCTCCTCGGCTGCCGAGACACTTGCGGGCGGCGGCCTGGTTACGCTTGTCGGGGATCAGCACCTAGGTGAATCAGCGTGGATCGCCCAGGCCAGCGGAACCCTGCTACCCACGCAGAAGAGCGCCGTCGCCGTAGGGCGGAAGATGTTGCCTTTCTCATCCCACACCTGCACGTTCACCCAAAGGCCGGTTGTGTCACCGCAACGCGATCCCGACACAAGTCGCTCTTGACGTGGCATCCATCGCGTCGTAATGTACAACCAAATGGTTGCACAACGAGAACTGACCGAAGTGGAGATCGACCGTGTCTTCCACGCACTCGCGGCGTCGACCCGGCGTGACATCGTCCGGCGGACGATCGAGCGCGAGCAGTCGGTCTCGACCCTCGCCCGCGACTACGACATGTCGTTCGCCGCGGTGCAGAAGCACGTCGCCGTGCTCGAAGAGGCTCAGCTCATCATCAAGCGCGCCGAGGGACGCGAGCGGCTCGTCCGCGCCAACCCCGACATGATCGCCCGCGCCAAGGCACTGCTCGCCCAGTACGAAGAGATGTGGCGGGCACGGATCTCGCGACTTGACGACCTGCTTGCCGAAGGTGACGGGCGCCCTTCGTCTCGTCGCTTCGCTCCTCGCTCAGGGACCGAAGGGGACGACCCTTCGTCTCGTCGCTTCGCTCCTCGCTCAGGGACCGAAGAGCAAAACGTACCGACCGATCAAGGAGACTGACATGCCTGTCACCGACATCATCACCGACCCCGAGAAGCTGACGATGACCGTCATCGCCGACTTCGCGGCCCCGGTCGAGCGCCTGTGGGGCGCCTTCACCGAACCGCGCCAGCTCGAGCGCTTCTGGGGTCCTCCCGGGTGGCCGGCCACCTTCACCGCATTCGACTTCGAACCCGGCGGCAAGGCCGAGTACGCCATGCGCGGCCCGCGGGGCGAAAAGTCGGCCGGCGCCTGGGAGTTCCTCAGCATCGATGCCCCGCGCGCCTTCGAGGTGCTCGACGCCTTCGTCGACGACGACGGAAAGCCGCTCGACGGGTTCCCCGCTATGCGCATGACCTTCACCTTCGAGCCCACGACCGAGGGTTCCCGCATGGTCAACACCAGCTACTTCGACTCGGCCGAGGCGCTTGAGCAGATCGTCGCCATGGGCGCCGTCGAGGGCACGCGGATGGCGATGGCGCAGCTGGATGCTGTGCTGCAAGATCTGCGCGACTACGCCCAGGGCAAGGGCACCCGCGTCGAACTGCTCGACGACACCCACGTGCGCATCACCCGCCTCGTCGAAGGCCCGCGCGAGCTCGTCTGGCGTGCCCACATGGAACCCGACCTCATCCGGCTGTGGATGCTCGGCCCGGACGGGTGGGAGATGACCGAGTGCGTCGTCGGCACCGCACCCGGCGACACGTACCGTAACTCGTGGGCGCCCGTCGGCGACACCGAGGGCGAGCCATTCGGCTTCGAAGGCGAAGTGCTGCTCGTCGACGCCCCGCGCCGCGCGGTCACCACCGAGCGGATGCAGGGGATGCCCGTCGAGACGCTCAACGACCTCAACCTCTACGAAGAAGACGGCGCGACCCTCGTCACCGTGCTCATCGAGTACCCCGACAAGGAGACCCGCGACATGATCCTCGCCACCGGCATGGCCGACGGCATGGAAGCATCCTTCGCCCGCCTGGAGGCGCAGGTGCTCACCGTCTGAGCGCCCGCGTCACCAACACGACGCCCGCGTCACCAGACCAGTTTGATCTGCGCCGCGTAGGCCGAGTATCCGCTCGCGTTCGGGTGGAACCCGGCCGAGGTGTTCAGCCAGCTCCAGTCGTTGATCCACGGGGTCGCACTGCCGATCCCGTGGTCAGCGAAGGCCGCCTCCACGTCGACGAACACGCCGCCCGAACTCTGCGCTCCCGAGCGGATCGCAGCATTCAGCGCCGTCGTGCTCGCGTTCACCTGCTGGGCATAGGCGCGTGTCGCGGTCGGAGCGAACAGTCGCGGGTATCCGGTGACGATCACCTTCGCACCCGGAGCCCTCGCCTGGATGGCATCCACCGTCGCCGCGACCCGGGCGGCGACCGTGCCGTTGGCGACCATCGCATCGCCATTCGCGATCGCCGTGGTGCAGGCGCTGTTGTTCACGAGCACGAAGCAGTTCTGCACGACCGTGCCGAAGCCCACGTCGTTGCCCGAGACGGTCAGCGTGACCCGCGCGGTGTCGACGGGCACCTGCGGCACCTGCTGGCCGATCACCTCGGTGGTCGAGCTGCCCGAGCATGCGGGGCGCGCGACGAGCGTGATCTTGCGGTCGGCGTCGATCAGCGCGGGGTAGCCCTTCGAGCTGACGTAGCAGCTCGTGTTCAGATAGCTGCCGGCGCCTTGGCCGGCCGCGAAGGAGTCGCCGAGAGCGGCGTAGGTCACCGAGGTCGTCGGCTTGCCGCCGCCACCACCGGGACCCTTCTCGTTGCCCGCCGAAGCGGGAGCCGCGGTACCGACGGCGAGCCCGGCGGCGAGAAGCAGAGAAGTGAAGATCGCGAGCGCCCGACGGGCGGGCGAGGGTGCGGCAGATGCCGTGGCGGCCAGGACGGAGGCCGTGCGAAGAACAGGGTCAGTCGCGTAGTGGAGGGCGCGGCCGAATCGGGAAGATCTGGCGCTCATGCGCACACAGTAGACCCGCAGGTGGGGGCCGACAAGAGGCGACTCCTGCGCGCACCCGGCGGGCGCACATTCGACGCCGTTTAGGGTGGATCGATGCCTTTCGAATGGGACTCCTGGATCGGAACCGTCGCCGCCATCGCGCTCGCCGTGGCCATCGCCGCCATTGCCGTCATCGCGATCCGCGTGCTGATCAGCGTCATCGGCCGCAAGATCGCCTGGGTGGGCAACCTCGGCAGACGCGTGCAGAACGCGCTGTCGTTCACCGCGCTCGTCGTGGCGCTCTGGATCGGCAGCTCCGTGTCGTGGCCGGGCGACGAGCCGTGGTGGCCCGCCGTGTCGCGCGTGTTCCTCATCGCCACCATCGCCGCAGGCGCCTGGCTGCTCTCGGCAGCCGTCTCGCTCGGCTTCGAGTGGATGATCGCCCGTGAAGAGGGCAGCCTCGGCGGTGCGGAGGGACGCCGCCGCACGACCCAGCTACTGGTCATCCACCGCCTGATCCTCGTCGTGATCGGCATCGTCGCCGTCGGCGTGACCCTCTTCAGCTTCCCCGAGATGCGCGCGGTCGGCACCAGCCTGCTGGCATCCGCCGGTATCGCATCGATCATCGCCGGCCTCGCCGCTCAGTCGATCCTCGGCAACGTCATCGCCGGCATCCAAGTCGCCTTCAGCGACGCGATCCGCGTCGGCGACGTCGTCGTGATCGAGGGCGAATGGGGCCGCATCGGCGAGATCAACCTCTCGTACGTCGTCGTCTACATCTGGGACGAACGGCGCCTCGTGCTGCCCTGCAGCTACTTCACCACCAAGCCCATCGAGACATGGACGCGACGATCGGATGCCATCCTCGGCACCGTCTACATGGATCTCGACTGGCGGGTGCCCATGGAGGCTCTGCGTGAGAAGTTCGATGAGATCCTCGACGCCTCGCCGGCGTGGGACCGCCGCAGCAAGAGCGTGTACGTCACCGGTTCGGAGGGCGGTTACGTCACCGTGCGTCTGGTGATGTCGTCGAAGGACTCCGACGACCAGTGGGCGCTGCGCTGCGAGGTGCGCGAGAAGCTGATGACCTGGCTGCAGCAGGAGCACCCCGAGGCACTGCCGCGCACCCGGGTGGCGCTGGAGGGCTGACTCAGATCAGCCGGCGCAGCGCCTCTTCGAGCGAGACGCCCTGCGCATCGGCGAGATCGCGCAGGCGCGCGTGCTCGTCGCCCGTGAGCGAGATGCGCAGGTCGAGGGGTTCGGATGCCGCGGGGGCGGTGTCATCGAGGCCGTCGAGCAGTGAGGATGCCTCGGCCCAGAGGGCCGCGGCGCTGGGGCCCTTCGACGGGCTCAGGGACCCAGCATTTTGAGGGTCGCTGGGGCCCTTCGACGGGCTCAGGGACCCAGCATTTTGAGGGTCGCTGGGGCCCTTCGACGGGCTCAGGGACCCAGCATTTTGGGTGGCGCTGGGGCCCTTCGACGGGCTCAGGGACCCAGCCTTCTGAGGGGCCGAACGGAAGCCGGGGCCGCGGGCGGGCTCGGCCTTCTGCTGGTAGGCCTTCGCGGCCGCATTCGCTCGCTCGTCGGCAGCCTCGTTGAGCGGATGCCCGGCGTGACCCTTCACCCACTCGAAGCGCACCTCGCGCCCGCGCAGCGCCTCATCTATGCCTTCGAGCAGCTCGCGGTTGAGCACCGGGGCGCCGTCGGCCTTGCGCCACCCGCGGCGCTTCCACCCCGGCATCCACTTGGTCACCGAATCGATCACATACCGGCTGTCGCACTCGATCACGAGGTTGTCGTCGGTCGCCGCGGTCGCGCGCAGCAACTCGAGCACGGCCTGCAGCTCGCCCTGATTGTTCGTGCCGTGCGGTGAACCGCCGGCCGCCCAGTTCGCGTCGTCGATGTACCAGGCCCAGCCGTTCGGGCCGGGATTGCCCAGAGCGGAGCCGTCTGCGGCGGCGGTGATCGTCATCCCTCCACCGTACGGTGCCGCGCAGGTTGGTACCGTCGAGGGGTGTCCGGTTTCGTGATCAAGTTCGGTCTGGTGCTGCTCGTCGCCGTCATCGTCGGCGGCATGGTGTGGCGCACCGTCGGGCGCGGCAAGCCGAACACCGTGCGCGGATACCCAGGCCGGCAGCGGATGCCACGCACGGTCGCGATCGTCGGAGCCGTGTTCGTCGTGATCGGCTCGATGATGGTGCTCGCGTCCTTCACCACCGGTGGCCCCGAGCTCATCCCGCTGCGGATCGCCTCGGTGGTCGTGCTGGCAACCGGCATCCTCTTCCTCATCGCGTACCGCAACCGGTATATCGCTCCGGGTCGTGACGCCGTGCAGTTCCGCACCCTGTGGGGGCGCGAGAAAAGCATCCGCTACGACGACATCACCTCGTATCAGGGCACGGTCGGCGGGGCCCGACCACACCTGACGGTGCGCGCCGGCCGCGAGCGGCTGCGCGTGAACCCCAGCTTCTACGACCTGTCGGTGCTCTACGCCGCGATCGAAGAACGCGAACGCGCCGGGCGCTGACCGGGGCGGATGCCGTCACACGGCGCGGAACGTGAAGTACCCGTCCACGCCGCCGTGCATGACCTGGCCCTCGCCGGTGCCGAAGATGCGCGCCGAGGTCGTCGCGCCGCTCTGCACGAAGGCATAACCGGTGTGCTCGAGGCGCCAGCCGATCTTCTCCACCTCGCTGAGGAAGTAGCCCACGTGATCGTCGCGCATCATGCGATTGTCGGCCGAACCCCACGTCGAGGTCTGCCCGGTGAGCTGGGCGATGTCGAGCTGCAGATGCAGCAGGGCGTCACCCCGGGCATGGGCCTCGTGGGCCAGCTGAAGCAGTCGTGAGGCGTCGTCGGGATGCGGCATGCGGCCAGTGTAGAACCCGCCCGCGCCGAGGCCCCGGCAGGCGCGTCTGACAGGATGGTTTGTCATGGGAACTCCGGACGACCACAAGACGACCCGTTCCGACCACCACCAGACGCAACCGATCCGCGCCGGCGAAACCGCCCGCCGGATCGTCCGTGACATCTCCACGGTGCCCCCGCGCAGCGTCCACCCGGCCCTCGTGCCCGGTGTCGCGGTGGAGGACACGGGCCGCACCTACCGCACTGACCCGCTTGTCTTCGGCATCGCCGCGGCCTTCGCGCTGGGCTTCATCGCCTGGGGCATCCTCGCCGGCGACAACCTGGCCGGCACCACGCAGACCGTGCTCGACTGGGTGCTCGAGTACTTCGGCGTCTTCTTCACCACGATCGCCACGGTCGTGCTCGTGTTCATGCTCTTCGTCGGCTACAGCCGCTACGGGCGCATCCCACTGGGGCGTGATGACGAAGAGCCCGAGTTCTCGATGTTCTCGTGGATCTCGATGCTGTTCGCCGCCGGCATGGGCATCGGCCTCGTGTTCTGGGGTGCTGCCGAGCCGCTGACATTCTTCGAGACCCCGCCACCCGGCACGGTCGAGGCGAACACGCTCGAGGCCATGCACACCGCGCAGACCCAGGTGCTCTACCACTGGGGTCCGCAGGCCTGGGCGTTCTACGCCCTCGTCGGCGGTGCGATCGCCTACGGCGCATACCGCCGCGGGCGCACCCCGCTCATCTCGTCGATCTTCGCCCCGCTACTCGGTGAGGGCCGCACCACAGGGCCGCTGGGCCGCACGATCGACATCTTCTCGATCATCGTCACGCTCTTCGGCACCGCCGCATCGCTGGGCCTCGGCGCCCTGCAGATCGGCCACGGCATCGAGATCATCGCCGGCATCGGGCCGGTCGGCAACGACATCCTCATCCTCGTGATCGCCGTGCTCACCGCCTGCTTCATCGCCTCGGCGGTCTCGGGCGTCTCGAAGGGCATCCGGGCGCTGTCGAACATCAACGCCGTGGCGGCGCTCGCGCTGGCGCTGTTCGTGTTCTTCGTCGGCCCGTCCATGCTCATTCTCAACGTCATCCCGTCGGTGGCCGTGCAGTTCATCGGCGACCTGCCCGAGCTCGTGGCGCGCTCGGCGTCGCAGGGTGAGGCGGCCGAGACGTTCCTGTCGGGCTGGACGATCTTCTACTGGGCGTGGTGGATCTCGTGGTCGCCCTTCGTGGGCATGTTCATCGCCAAGATCTCGCGCGGACGCACCCTGCGCCAGTTCGTGACCGTCGTCATGCTCGTGCCCGCGGTGATCTCGCTGATCTGGTTCGCGATCTTCGGCACGACGGCCATCCAGCAGCAGATGGACGGCGCCGGGCTGCAGACCTCACCGCCCGAAGAGGTGCTGTTCGGCGTGCTCGGAAACCTGCCAGGCACCCTCATCACGAGCGTCGGCCTCATCCTGCTCATCGCGATCTTCTTCATCACCGGCGCCGACTCGTCGTCGCTGGTCATGGGCACGCTCTCGCAGCAGGGTCGCCCCGACCCGTCGCGCTGGGTCGCGGCGACATGGGGAACCCTCGTCGGCGTCATTGCCGCCGTCGTGCTCGTCTCGGGTGAGGAGGGCAGCGGTCTGCAGTCGCTGCAGAACGTGACGATCGTCGCGGCCTTGCCGTTCGCGGTGATCATGGCGCTGATGATGGTCGCGTTCATGAAGGATCTGCGCAGCGATCCGCTCATCCTCCGCGACAAGTACGCCGTGCAGGCCGTGCGGCACAGTGTGCGTGCGGGTCTGGAGGAGTACGGCGACGACTTCGCGCTCGTCCCGGTCGAGTACGACCACTCGTCCGACGACCTCGCCTGGGTCGACGAGGCCGAGGTCGATGGCACCCTCGCCGAGGTCTACGAAGCGGCGACCGAGGCGATCGACATCATCCCCTCAGCGAACCCGGATGCACCCGAGCTCGAGTCGGGCGTCGTGGACGCCCCCGCGCTGGAGAGGGCGGAGACGGATGCCGACCCCGAGGCATCCGCGGCCGACCCCGACCCGGTGCGCTGAGCCGCCTCAGTCGTCGTCCCCGGGGCCCGCATTCGTCGCGTCTGCGGCGTCGGGCGCCGGGGCGGCGACGGGGAACGCGACGGTCGAGTACTGGGCGCCGAGCCCGACGCTGAACGGGTCGACGGCCGGTGCGGCATCCAGCACGTCGGCGGCATCGGGGTCACGCGGCTCGGCGGGCAGGCCCGCCCACTCGTTGAGCTCTTCTTCCGGTCGCTGTGAGAACACGCCCATGCGGAGGTCCTTTCGGGCTCAGAAGTCGGCGATGACGATCTTCTTCATCGCCATCATCTTCGGGTAGGCGTCGGGGCGGGCCATCAGTTCGCCCATGTTCTCGGGGATGATCTGCCAGCTCACGCCATAGCGGTCGGCCAGCCAGCCGCACTGCTCGGCCTCGGGCACAGCCGACAGGGCGTCCCAGAAGTGGTCGATCTCGGCCTGATCGCGGCAGCTGATCTCGAGCGAGACGCCGCAGGTGAACGCGAACTCGTGCGGGTAAGACGAGTCCATCATCGAGAACCACTGGTCGCCGATGCGGAACTCGCCGAACATCACGGTGCCGGCGTCGTCGCCCTGGGGGTACTCGACGACCGTGCCGAGGGCGGCGTCGTCGAACAGTGACGTGTACAGCTCTGCGGCCTCGCGGGCCTTGCCGGCCACCGCGCCGGTGAACAGCAGCTGGGGGATGACGAACGGCCGCGGGTCACCGGTCGGATCGGTGAGCATGAGCTGCCAGTTCACGCCGTAGCGGTCCTGCACCCACCCGTAGCGGGCGCTGTAGGGGTATTCGCCGAGCTCCATGCGCACCTCTCCGCCGTCGGAGAGGGCCGCCCACGTGGCATCCAGCGCCTGGCGCGCGGCATCCGCGTCGCCGTCCCAGAAGAGCGGGTCGAAGTTCAGCATGAGCGAGATCGACGGGTTGGGGCGGAACTCCGGCCCCGCGTTGATGAGGGTCAGCCGGAACCCCCGAACGATGACGTCGACGACGAGCGCCTGTCCCGCGAACGAGGCCTGCCAGTCGGGCACCTCATCGGGGTACCGGGCGGTGACCTTGGCGGTCGTGTGCGGCAGCGTGGCGGCATAGAACGCCCCGGCTTCTTCGGCGTTGTGGTCGAACCAGAGGTTGGGAATGATCTTCTGCGGCATGGTGGGCCTTTCGTCGTCGTGTCAGCGGCCGGTGGCCGGATCGTCGGGGGTGCTTCCCGGCTGTGGTGAGGGGGTCGGGGGGACGCGGGATCCAGGGGTCTCGCGCACGGCGTCGACGAGGTCGCGCCAGGGGCCGTCGAGGGAGGCATCGGGCAGTTCCTGCTCGTGGCGCTCACCGGGCAGCGTCGCCCGGATGCGCCACATGTACCGGTCGGCGCCCGTCGGAGCATCGGTCTGTGCATCCCAGGGGCAGCGTTCGATGAGCGTCACCCACTGCTCGGTCTCGGGTGGTGCCGCCTCAGCGACCCAGCGCACGCTGCGCCCCAGCAGGCCACCGCTGCGCACGACGATCACGATGACGCGGTCGTCGGCGTCACGGGCATCCGCTGCGCCGTCGTCTCCTCCCGGGTTACCGGGGGGAGCGGGTTCGATCATCCTCGAACACCCCCACCTCTCTCCACGCGGCGGCGACGGCCGCCTCCACATCGTCTCCGAGGTCGGCCGCGGCCGCAAGGGTGGCTTCGGCGAAGTCGGTGAAGGTCGCCCGCGGTGAGATGCCGCTGGTCAGGGCCCGGTACCAGGCGAGCCCCGCGCGCTCCCAGGCGTTGCCGCCCAGTGTGGTCGCCGTCAGTGCGAAGGCGCGATTGGGGATGCCGGAGTTGATGTGCACACCTCCGTTGTCTTCGAGCGTGTCGACGTAGTCGCGCATGTGCCCTGGCTGCGGATCCTTGCCCAGTTCGTCGTCGTCATAGGCGGTGCCCGGTTCGATCATCGAGCGCAGCGCACGCCCCTGCACCGCATCCGTGAAGATGCCCTCACCGACCAGCCAGGTGGCCTGATCGGCGGTCTGTCCCCGCAAGAACTGCTCGGTGAGCACACCGAGCACGTCGGCCACCGACTCGTTGAGGGCACCGGACTGGCCCTGGTAGACCAGCCCGGAGGCGCTCTGGATGACCCCGTGTCCGAGCTCGTGGCCGATCACCGACACCGACAGGGTGAACCCGCGGAACACCTCGCCGTCGCCATCGCCGAAGACCATACGGGTGCCGTCCCAGAAGGCGTTGTCGTAGTCGACGCCGTAGTGCACGGTGGCGTGCAGCGGCGCCCCCGCACCGTCGAGAGAGTCGCGTTCGAAGGCCTCGAGCAGCAGCCGGAAGGTGGCGCCCAGCCCGTCGTACGCCTCGTTCACCGCGGCATCCGCCCCGGGGGCGTCGTCTTCTTCACGCACGATGAGCCCCGGCAACTGCTCGGTGTTCTGCGCGTCGTAGATCGTGCGGGTGGGCGCGGCGCTCACCTCGGCGATGAGCGATCCGTCTTCGCCGATCGAGAGCTCAAGCGTGGAGTGGTAGGCGGGCCGGCCGGCGACGAGGGTCTGCCGGGCGGCCTCGGCGGCGCGCGTGAAGCGGCCGGATGCGGCGAGATTGGCGAGCAGATAACCCGGGATGATCCCCGTGACCTCGTGTGCGTGCTGTGTGTTCATCCCCGTCTCCGTTCCCTCCGACTGGGGGCGACGATACGCCGGGGGTGCGACATTCGGCACCCTGAACCGCGGTCACGAGATGGTATCGGAGCCCAGAGGCCCTTGACACTTCTGAGTTTTGTATACAGAATACGAACGAGCCTGAGGGTTCTCCCGACACGATCTTTTCCGATGATGAAAGAGGTAGCGAGATGGCACGTGCGAACGTGACGCGGTATCTGGCAGGAGGTGTCGCCGCAGCGCTGGCCCTGGGGCTCGCGGCGTGCAGCGGCGGCGGGGGTGGCGGCGGAGTCGCTGCCGACGGCTCGGCCACCGTCGTCTGGTCGACCTGGGGCACGGCTGAGGAGCTCACGCGCTACGAGGAGTTCAATGCCGACTTCATGGAACGCCATCCCGAGATCACGGTGAAGCTGCAGCCGGTGGCCGACTACGGCGACTACCACTCCAAGCTGCTCGCCCAGCTGACCAGCAACACCGCGCCCGACGTGTTCTACGTCGGCGACGACAAGATCGGTCAGTTCGTGGCATCCAATCGCCTCATGCCGCTCAGCGAACTGATGGACTCCAGCGCCAGCGAGACCAAGCCCGACGACTTCTTCCCCGGGCTCTTCGGCGCAGCCGAGCAGGACGGCGAGATCTACGCCGCGCCCAACGACTCGAACCCCGACGTGTTCTGGTACGACAAGGAGGCGCTCGCCGCCGCCGGAATCACCGAAGACCCGGCCACTCTTGCCGAAAACGATGAGTGGACCACCGAGAAATTCCTCGAGATGAACGCCAAGCTCCACGACGCCGGTCTCATCGGCAGCATGTACTGGAACTACTGGGCCACGCACTGGAGCTGGCTCTCGTCGCAGGGCCTTGCCGCGCCCTATGACGACGCCGGCGCATTCACCGCGAACACAGACGCGGACACGGTGGAGTCTCTGCAGCAGTTCGGTGAGCTGTTCCAGGACGGCACTTTCGCCCTGGCCGACACGATGCCAGACGGCGCCGGCGCCGACAGCATGTTCGTGACTCACAAGGCGGGCTTCTTCGTGCAGGGGCGGTACACGATCGGTACCGTCACCGCGGCCGGTGAGCAAGACAGCTATGACATTGTGCGCTGGCCCACCCCCGACGGGACTGCTGCACCGACCGGAGTTGCTACCTCGTTCCTGGCCATCAACGGCAAGACCAAGGTGAAGGATGCGGCCTTCACATTCTGGACCGAGTTCCTCTCGGCTGAGGGCCAGACCTTCCGCCTGCAGGGCGGCGGCAACGCCGTTCCGTCGATCAAGGGCGCCGACGAGGTCGTGCTCGAGGGTGACTACCCCGCGCACGCTCAGACGTTCCTCGACATGCGCGACATCGGGTTCGAGGACTACCCCGCCGAGGCGCGCGTGCCTGGTCTGCCTGGCACCATCTCGGAGGAATTCCTCAAGCTGTACGAGGGCAAGACGGACGCACAGACCACGCTTGACACGATCGCGAAGCTGGTCAAGGAACAGGCGGCGGAGTAGGCGTGAGCACGCTGACAGACGGGCGGATGCTTCGGGGCGACCCTGCGGCATCCGCCCCCGTGCGCAAGGAGTCGACGTGGCGCCGGCGCGACCGGTGGTGGGGCTACTTCTTCGTTGGACCCCAGCTGGTGGGCATGGCGGTGTTCGTCGTCCTGCCCTTCGCGGCAAGCATGGTGCTCGCGTTCGCCTCCTGGGACGGCCTCACCGACTTCACGTGGGTTGGCCTGGCGAACTTCGTCGACCAGCTGCAGGACCCACTGCTCGGTCGGGCCATCGTCAACACCCTGCTCATCGCGATCATCACCGTGCCGATCGGTCTCGGCCTCTCGGTGATTGTCGCGGTCGCACTCGAGCGGCTGAAGACCCGCACCCTCTACCTGATTCTCTTCTTCGCCCCCGTGGTGACCTCGACGGTCGCGGTGGCGATGATCTGGCAGCAGATGTTCCGCGCCGACGGTCTGCTCTCGACCTCAATCTCGAAGATCTTCGGCGTGACCCCACCGGACTGGTTGCAGGATCCCCGCCTTGCCCTCCTCGCCGTCTGCATTGTCACGATCTGGGCGTCCATGGGCCTGAACGTCGTGATCTTCCTCGCCGGGCTGCAGAACATCTCGCCCTCCGTGATCGAGGCCGCCCGCATCGACGGAGCCGGTCCCGTGCGCCTGTTCTGGAGCATCCGCCTGCCGTTGCTGTCGCCGATCGTGTTCTTCTCATCGGTGGTCGCGTTCATCTCGTCGCTGCAGACGTTCGACGTTGTGTATGTGCTCGTGCAGAACGCCGGCCCTGACAACGCCACGCGCACGATCGTCTATCACATCTTCGATCTCGGCTTCACGAAGTTCGAGTTCGGACCGGCCAGCGCGGCCAGCGTCATCCTGCTGCTGCTCACGCTCGTCATCACGGCGATCCAATTCGGTGCACAGAAGAAGTTCGTCCACTACGAGGATGACCCCGCATGATCGCACGTGACTCCGCCCTGAGCACCCCTGCCCCCGCGACCGACTCGACCATCGCGATTACGGCGCCGGGTTACCGGCCCGACGGTCGCGGAGGTGCGGGTGGTCACCGTGCCCGCCGTCGCCTCCGATCAGCACTGCTGCACGTCGCCCTCGTGGTCGCCGGCATCGCGATGGTGTTCCCGTTCATCTGGATGCTGCTCACGTCCTTCAAGACGCTCAAGCAGCTACTGCAGAATCCTCTGCAGTTCCTGCCTGACCCGTGGACATTCGAGAACTACAGCACTGCTTGGAACGCTGTGCCTTTCGGTCAGGCGTACCTGAACAGTGCCTACATCGCCGTGCTGGTGGTGGCAGGAACCCTGCTGACCGCGTCCATGGCCGGGTATGCGTTCGCGCGCATCCCGTTCCGCGGTGCCAAGGTGCTGTTCATCCTCTTCCTCGCGACCCAGATGATTCCCAAGCAGGTCACGCTGATCCCGTTCTACCTCCTTATGTCGAACCTCGGCTGGGTCGATTCGCACCTGGCGCTCATCGTTCCAGGCATCATGGCGAACCCCTTCGCGGTGTTCCTTATGCGGCAGTTCGTGCTGAGTCTGCCGCGGGAGCTTGAAGAGGCGGCAATTGTCGACGGTGCTGGCCGCTGGCGCATCTTCTGGAGCGTCGTGCTCCCGAATCTCAAGCCGGGACTGGCGGCGCTGAGCATCATCGTGGCGCTCGATGTGTGGAACGCGTTCCTGTTCCCGCTCGTGCTCCTGAACAGCCCCGACCTGTTCACAGTGCCGTTGCTGCTGAACGCGTTCGAAGGCCAGCAGGGATCGATCAACTACGGGCTGGTGATGGCCGCTTCCGCGATCGCCACCGTGCCCATGCTTATCGTGTTCGTGATCGGCCAACGCAAGATCCTCAACAGCATGGCCGCCTCGGGCCTTGGCGGTCGCTGAGATGTTGGATGCCGCGGCACTCGCCGGTGACTACCTGGATCTCGTTTCGGCGCCTTTCACGCTCCCGCGATCGCGCGTCCTGGTGTTTCGAGAAGGCGACGGTGTGCGCGTGCACACCTCCGAGTACGAGAGGGGTCTGGAGGAGTGCCGCGTACTCGACGCGCTGACGGTGCTGGATGCCGAGGGACGGCCTCTCGGCATCCACGACGTGCGGCCGGCGCGCGTGTACTTCACCGGGCCGGGCGGGACGGCTACACTCACCTTCTCCGACGAGCGGACGCTGAGCGTCGGAGGATCATCTGGCCTGCGTGTGCGCCTGCGGCGACCGGACGGGCCCGTCGAGGAGCATTTGCTGGTTGACGGGGTCGCGCTGCACGTCGGCGCCGACCGCTGGGTCACCGTCGGCCCAAGCGACCACGGGGCGGCATTGCGGGCGACTGCTGCTGTCTGGGATGACTGGTTCTCTACCTGCCCTGCTGTGCGCGCCGACCTGCAGCCGATGACGGCGTTCTGCTGGTGGGTGCTGGGGGCCAACATCGTCGAGCTGCCGTCGCTCGGCGACGCCCGTGCGATCGTGCCCTCCAAGATCGGCTACGTGGGCCTGTGGCAGTGGGACGCCTATTTCATCGCGGTCGGGTTGTGCCACGGAAACCCCGCACTCGCCCGCGAGCAGCTGGCGATCGCGTTCCGCTTCCCGCAGCCCGACGGGCAGCTGCCCGACGTCGTGCACGAGCGCGGTGTGTTGGCCACGAGCGATGATCTACCCGAGAGCGATCGTGCGACATTGCGTCGCGCCGGTTCGCAGATCGCTGATCCGAGCGTGCCCGTGCCGTTGACCAAGCCCCCACTGGCGGCCTGGGCGTTGCGCCGAGTGCTCGAGGCGCAGGACGACCCTGCGTTTGCTCGTGAGCAGCTGCCCCGAATTGTCGCATCCCAGGACTGGTGGTTCGCGGGCAGTGATCTCGACCATGACGGGATGCCGGAGTACGGGCATCCATATTCGTCGGGGTTGGACGACAGCCCGATCTTCGACGGCCCGTTGCCCACGGCGGCGCCCGACCTGGGTGCCTATCTCGTGCGCCAGGATCTCGAGCTGGCTGATCTGCTCGAGCGCTATGAGCCTGATGCCGACGTCGCACGCTTCCGCGAACGAGCGGCTGCCACGCAGGAAGCCCTCATGCGCATGTGGGATGCAGAACGCGGACGATTCATCGCCGTCGGCGGGGGCGAGCCACAGAGTAGCGACACGATCGTGGGTCTCATGCCGCTGTTGACAGGTCTGCTCCCAGACGCCATCGCGGAGACCTTGCGTCTCGCGATCGACGATCCGCGGCGGTACGCGCTGGAGTGGTCGCTGCCGACGGTCGCGGCGTCGGACCCCGACTTCTCGCCCGAGCATATGTGGCGTGGCCCGATCTGGGTGAACACCAACATGCTCATCGCCGAGGGATTGGATGCTTCGGGGTACGCGGAGCGCGCCCGCGACCTTCGTGAGCAGACCGTCGCGCTCGTGCTCCACGGCGGCGGGCCGCACGAGTACTTCAACCCCCACACAGGGCTACGGGCCGCCACGGCCACCACCGCGTTCGGATGGTCGGCCGCGCTGTTCATCGACCTGGCTGTGCGGCTCTCCTAAGCGAGGGTCTGTTAGGCGGAGAAGTAGGGGCTGGAGGCGTTGTCGAGAATGCGCTGCATGCCGTGCAGCCAGTTGAGCTTGAGGGCATCAACGGCACCAGGAATATCGCCGTCCGCGAGGCAGCGGGCAATCTCGGCATGCTCGGCCGCGACGCGCTCGATCTTCACGTCTTCTGGGACGAGAAGCGACTCATAGCGATGGAACGACGTGCGCACGCTCTCAATCACAGCGAGCAGTCGGGTGTTCGGGCAGGCGGACAGCATGAGGTTGTGCCACTCGTCGTCCTTGGTGATGATCAACCGGTGCTCGACGAGTTCGTCGACGAATGCGCTGGCCAGCTCCTGCAGTCGGGCGCCGATCACGCGCAACTCGTCGGGGGGACTCAGCTCGAGCGCGAGGCTTTCGAGCGCAGCGAGCACGGGCGCGAGATCGCGGAACTCCGCCGCGCTGAGCGGCACGAAGCGGAAGCCCTTACCGTTCTCGCTCTCGATCTGGCCCTCGGACTCGAGCGCGATCAGCGCTTCGCGCAGCGGAGTGCGACTCACGCCGAGCTCGCCGGCCAGCTGGACTTCGTTGATGCCCTCGCCGGGTTGGACGAGTCCGGCCCTCATGCGAGCGAGCAGCTCCTCGCGCACCTGCGAGCGCAGATTCTTGCGTTCGATGGCCATGGGATCCCTTCGCGCTCCTGCCCGTCAGCCTATGGGTTGACGACTTTCGGGGGAGGATCTAGTGTTGTGTATACAGAATACAACGCGGATGAGGTTTGCACCACAGCCGCGTTCGTCAACCGCCGCCGACCCAGAGAGGGGTAGTCCGTGTCCGCAGAGGCCGAGCTCCAACCGGAGCGGCGTGTCCGCATCGATGCGCTCGCTTTCGGCGGCGACTACAACCCCGATCAGTGGTCTGAGCAGACCTGGCAGGAAGACATCCGCCTCATGCGCGAGGCAGGGGTGAACATGGTGAGCCTGCCCATCTTCAGCTGGCCGCAGCTTGAGCCCGAGCCCGGCGTTTACGACTGGGGCTGGCTCGATCGCATCCTCGACTTGCTGCACGAGAACGGCATCAAGATCGACCTCGCCACCGCCACGGCAACACCGCCGTCGTGGCTGCTGCGCGCCCACCCCGAAATGGCGCCGTGGGATGCCGAGGGTCATCGGCTGGAGTTCGGATCGCGTCAGACCTACTGCCCGTCCGCGCCGGCATGGCGGGAGAACGTGGCACGCATGGCGCGAGCCATGGCCGAACGCTACGGTCAGCACCCCGGTCTGGCGATGTGGCACATCTCGAACGAGTACGGAGACCATGTCTCGCGGTGCTGGTGCCCGGAATCCGCGCGGCACTTTCGGCGCTGGCTGAAGGATCGCTATGGCAACCTCGATGCACTCAACGAGGCGTGGGGTGTGAATGTATGGGGTCAGCGCTACACGCTGTGGGAGCACATCGACACCCCGAAGAAGGCACCGGGCCCCGTGAACCCGACCCAGCTATTGGACTTCGAGCGATTCAGCTCCGACGCCCTCCTCGAACTGTTCCAGATCGAGATCGACGTGCTCCGCGAGGTCACCCCAGACGTCGCGGTGACGACGAACTTCATGAGCATGTTCCGCGATCTCGACTACTGGGACTTTGCGGCCCGTGAAGACGTCGTCACCGACGATGCGTACCCTGAGCCCGCCGACCCCACCTCCCACATCGGGGCGGCGCTCAACTACGGGCTCATGCGCTCACTCAAGGGTGGGCGTCCCTGGCTGCTGCTGGAGTCTTCGGCAAGCGCCACGAGCTGGCGTGACGTGAACGTGCCTAAGCCCCCGGGCAAGATCCGCGTCGAGAGCCTGCAGGCTGTCGCTCACGGGTCCGATGCGGTGATGTTCTTCCAGTGGCGGCAAGCCCGCTACGGGCAAGAGAAGTTCCATTCATCGATGGTCGGCCACCGTGGCGAACGCTCCCGCAGCTTCCGCGAGACCCGCGCCCTCGGGCACGAGCTGACGCGTCTCGAGCCGGTGCGCGGCACCCGTGTGCGCTCCCGTGTGGCACTGGTCGTCGACTGGGATTCATGGTGGGGCACGAGTGCCGTCGAGTCGCTTCCCTCACAGCGGTTGCAGTGGGACCAGCAGGCGCGGGCGTGGCATCGGGCGCTGTACACCCTGGGTCATCCGGTGGACGCCGTTCGCGCGACAGGGCCGTTCGACGGCTATGACGTCGTCCTCGTGCCGAACCTGTACATAACGACGCTGCCCCAGGCGGAGGCGCTCACAGCATTCGTCGCGGGTGGCGGCCATCTCGTCGTCGGGCCCTTCTCCGGTGTCGTCGACGACACCGAGAAGGTGCATGAGGGCGGAGCGCCCGGACCTCTGCGTGGGCTGCTGGGTGTCGAGGTCGATGAGCAATGGCCGCTCCCCGACGGCGCTGCCGTCAGCATCGACTACGTCGGGCAGCGGCTCAGCGTGCCGCACTGGAGCGAATGGATCGAGGCGGAAGCCGATGCTGAGGTGCGCGGCGTGTACGACTCCGGCGAGCTCCGCGGGCACCCCGCCATCACCCGCCGGCTCGTCGGCGCGGGGTCGGCTTGGTACGTCAGCGCCATCATCGAACCCGACGGAATGCTCCCCCTCTTCCGCGACGTGCTTACCGGTGCGGGGCTGCCGACCCGCGACGACGTCGACACGGACGTCGAGGTGCTGACGCGTGCCGACGACGACACCGACTACACCTTCCATCTCAACCATGGACACACCCCGGTGTCGTTCATCCTCGATCGGCCCGCAACCGACGTGCTCACCGGCATCCGGCACACCGAGCGGCTCGACCTGGGTCGCTACGGGGTTGCCGTGCTCGCCTCGCCGCGCGCCGACCACGTGCCGTTTTCGCGGCTCGCGCCCACCCCACAGTCCACCGACACCCCGATCGCGAAGGAGGACGCATGACCGAGCCGTTCGTGCATCCCTACATCCCCAACACGGCGCCGCAATCGCGGGCAGCGATGCTTGCCGCAGTTGGGGCCGAATCCGTTGACGAGTTCTATGCCGACATCCCCGAATCACTTCGGCTGCGGCGTCTGCTCGACCTCCCCGACGCGCTCGTCGCCGAACAAGATCTCGCTCGCCACGTGCGCGGACTGCTCGCCAAGAACCACTCCACGCAGGAGCGCCTGAGCTTCCTCGGCGGTGGGACCTACAACCACTACGTCCCTGCCGTCGTCGACGAGGTGATCGGACGCAGCGAATTCCTGACTGCGTACGCGGGAGAACCCTACGAGGATCACGGTCGCTTCCAGGCGCTCTTCCAGTACCAGTCGCTCATGGCCGAGCTACTCGAGATGGACGTCGTGAACGTCCCGACTTACGACGGGTATCAGGCCGCTGCCACCGGACTCGCCATGGCCGGGCGTATCACCTCGCGACCCCGTGTACTCGTTGTCAGCGATGTGCTGCCGGCGAAGCTGTCGAAGGTCACGGACTATGTTCGGGCCCACCTGACGCTTGAGCAGCTGCCGACGGCCAATGGCACCGCCGACCTCGCCGCGGTGCGAGCGGCACTCGGTGACGATGTCGCAGCAGTGTGGGTCGAGACGCCCAGTGCGACCGGCGCCGTCGAGGCGTCTCTACGGGAACTCGCGGACGCCGCGCATGCGGCCGGCGCCGTGCTCGTCGTCGGCACCGACCCGATCGGGTACGGTGTGCTCGCGCCGCCTGCCCTCGCCGGAGCAGACATCGTCACCGGAGATATTCAGTCGCTCGGCTTGCATCAGTGGTTCGGCGGCGCCCACGGCGGCTTCATTGCGGTACACGACGACCCCGCCTTCGTGATGGAGATGCCCTCGCGCCTGTTCGGCCTGGAGACGACCGACGTGCCCGGAGAGTACGGATTCGGCGATGTGGCCTACGATCGTACGTCGTTTGCCCACCGCGAGGAGGGCAAGGAATGGGTCGGCACTGCCGCGGCACTCTGGGGTATTGCCGCCGGGGTCTATCTCGCCCTCATGGGCCCTGCAGGCATGGCTGAGCTCGGCGAGGTGCTTCTGGCCCGCACCCGCTACGCGCAGCGGGCCCTGTCAGCCATCGAGGGCGTCTCGCTCGACGACAACGCCGTACACCTGCGCGAGTTCACGGTGACTCTCCCTGTCCCGGCGGCGGAGATTGTCGCCGCCGGCCGCGCCGAGGGCATAGAACCTGGCTTGATCGTCGGCGAGCACCGGCTCCTTGTGTGCGTCACCGAGATGACCACGCAGGCCGACATCGACCGCCTGGCCGAGCTCATCGCGCAGACCACTGCATCCGCACCGCGCGTCACCGCGCCCGTCCGAGAGGAGCAGGCGAAGTGAGCCTTCCCGTCGCCCCCAAGCCGGCCCTGCGTCGCTTCCACCAGGCACGCTGGGACGAGCCGATCGTGTTCGAGCTCTCCACCCCAGGGGAGCGCGGCGTGCGTGTCTCTCAGATCGAGCCCGGCGTTCGTGAAGCAGTCGGCGACGTGGTCGCCGCACTGCCCGAATCCCTCCGTCGCTCGGTACCGCCGGCGCTGCCCGAAATGGGGCAGATGCGCGTGCTCAAGCACTATCTGCGCCTGTCACAGGAGAACCTTGGCGCCGATTTCAACATCGACATTGGCCAGGGTACCTGCACGATGAAGTACGCCCCCAAGATCAACGAGCAGCTCGCTGGGGTGCCGCAGCTGACCGCGATGCACCCGCATCAGGACCCGGGTGATGCGCAGGGCGTGCTGGAGATCGTCTGGCAGCTCGAGAGGATGCTGGCGGAGATCTCGGGTATGGATGAAGTCTCGCTCCACACTCAAGGTGGATCGGCAGCGATCTGGGCGAACATCGCCATGATCCGCGCTTATCACGAGGCCAACGGCGAGGGTGAGCAGCGTCGCGAAGTCATCACCACGATCTTCAGCCACCCCTCCAACGCGGCCGCCGCGAAGGCCGCAGGATACGACGTCATCACGGTCTTCCCAGACGCCGATGGCTACCCCGACCTCGCCGCGTTGAAGGCGGCGCTGTCGGAACGTACGGCCGCGATCATGGTCACTAACCCTGAGGACACCGGCATCTACAATCCGGCGATCCGCGAGTGGGTCGACGCCGCCCACGCCGTGGGCGCGCTCGCTTCTTACGACCAGGCGAATGCGAACGGCATCTTGGGTATCACCCGCGCCCGCGACGCAGGCTTTGACGTGTGCCACTTCAACCTGCACAAGACGTTCGGCACCCCGCACGGGTCCGGTGGACCTGGTTCTGGGGCGAATGCCGTCAGCGCCGCCCTCGCGCCCTTCCTTCCGGGGCCACGCGTCGTGCGCGCCGACGATGGCACGTTCGGCGTCGTCGACGGCGGAGAACTCTCCATCGGCGCGGTGGCACCGTTCTACGGTGTGATCCCCGCCCTCGTGAAGGCGTACGCGTGGATCCGCGCGCTGGGCGCGCCCGGGTTGCTTGCCGCGGCGGAGACGGCTGTGCTCAACAACAACTATCTGATGGCGAAAGTGCTCGAGATCCCCGGGGCTTCCGCGCCCTACGCGCGGGGCCGTCGTCGCATCGAGCAGGTGCGTTACTCGTGGGAGGAGCTGTTCGAACAGACCGGCATCTCTTCGGAGGAGATCGGGGTGCGGCTGAGCGACTTCGGCATGCACTATTGGACCAGCCACCACCCCTACGTGGTGCCGCAGCCGTTCACGCTCGAGCCCACCGAGTCCTACTCCAAGGCCGAGCTCGACGAGTATGTGGCAGCGCTCGCCCAGGTGGCTCGCGAGGCGCGCGAGCAACCCGATGTGGTGCGCACCGCTCCGCACAACCAGACGGTGCACCACACGCATCATGATGATCTCGACGACCCTGACCGATGGGCGATCACGTGGCGGGCTTACCTGCGCAAGTATCCCGAGGTAGCGGCGCGCCCGGGCGCGTAGTCCGGCCCATGATCGGACTGGTCATCAATCCTGTCGCCGGCGTCGGCGGGCCCGCGGGCCTGGCCGGCTCCGACGGGGCGGACGTGCAGCGGCTTGCGGTGGCGCGCGGCGCACATGCCCGCGCGCAAGAGCGGGCGGGAGACGCGCTGCGGGTGCTGGCATCCCGGCATCCCGGCATCACGATCGTGACCGCCGCCGGGGCTATGGGGGCCGATGCCGTCCGTGCGTCTGGCCTCGTACCCGCGGTCGTGTACACGCCCGCCGGGGGAGACGCCGGAACGACAGATGCCGGTGACACATCCCGTGCTGCCGCGGCGGTCTGCTCAGCCGGCGCCGACCTGGTGCTCGTGGTCGGCGGCGACGGCACATTGCGTGACGTCTCCGCCGGTCTGGCTGAGGGCGCGCGAACGCCTGCCGCGCTCGGAGTGCCGGCCGGGGTGAAGATGTACTCGCCGGTGTTCGCGGTCAGTCCTGCCGCCGCCGGTGCGATCGCCGCGGACTGGGTCGACGGAGGTGGGCTCCCGGTGGCCGAGCGCGAGGTGCTCGATATCGACGAGGCGGCAATGCGCCACGCCCGTGTTGAGCCACAGCTGTACGCGCTGCTGCCGGTTCCGTTGCGCCCTGACCGGACACAGGCGCGCAAGTCGCCTACTCCGGCGAGTGAGGCGGCGGCGGTCGTCGCGGCCGCTCGCGGGGTCATCGCGCTCATGCGCCCCGGCATCCGCTACCTCCTCGGACCCGGCGGGACCACTGCCGAGATCGCGCGTCAGCTCGGTGTCGACGGTTCGCCGCTCGGCGTCGATGTCGTGCTTGACGGCGAGTTGCGCGTGCGCGGGGCGAGCGAGCAGCAGCTTCTGGCCGAGATCGGCTTGGGGCCCGCGCGGGCGGTCGTCACCGTGATCGGCGGCCAGGGTTTTCTGCTCGGCCGAGGGAACCAACAACTCTCGGCGGCGGTGCTTCGCATCCTTGGCCGCGACCCTTTGCTCGTTGTGGCGCCGGAGCAGAAGCTCCTCGACCTGCGCGGCCGTCCGTTGTTGGTCGACACCGGCGACGCTGAACTCGACGCCACCCTCGCCGGACATGTGCGCGTCATCACCGGTGTGGGCACCAGCAGCCTTTACGCGGTCTCGACCGCGGAACCCCTCCCTGTCTGAACCCGAAAGGAAGACCTATGCGACTCAAGAACAAGAAGGCCATCGTCACCGGAGGTGCCGGCGGCATCGGGCGTGCGACTTCGCTCGCGCTCGCCGCGGAGGGCGCTGCCGTCGCCGTCGTCGACCTCAATGCGGAGGCTGCCGAGGCGGTCGCCGAGGAGATCCGGTCGGCCGGAGGCACGGCCGTCGCGATCGCTGCCGACGTCTCCAGTGAGGCCGACATTGAACGCGTCGTCGCTACCGCACAGGCCGAGTTCGGCGGCGTGGACGTCGTCTTCAACAATGCGGGCATCATCCGCCGCACGACTGCGGTCGAGACGACGGTCGAGGAGTGGGATCGCGTCTTCGGCGTCAACGTCAGGGCGATCTTCCTGATGTGCAAGCACGTCGTGCCGATCATGGAAGCGGCGGGCGGCGGGTCGATCATCAACACCGGGTCTGGCTGGGGCCTCAAGGGCGGCGGTCAGGCGATTTCGTACTGTGCCTCCAAGGGCGCCGTGGTGAACATGACCAGGGCCCTCGCGATTGACCATGGCCCCGCCGGCATCCGCGTCAACTCGGTCAACCCCGGCGATGTGAACACCGGGATGCTGAGCGACGAGGCCCGGCAGCTCGGGCAGGACCAGGCATCGTTCCTCGCCGAGGCGGCTGACCGGCCGCTGCGGCGGATGGGGCAGCCTGGCGAGGTGGCTCAGGCGGTGGTGTGGCTCGCGAGCGACGACTCCTCGTACGTGACGGGCGCCGCGCTGGTGGTCGACGGCGGTGGCATCGCCTAGGCAGCCACCTCGCGTAAAATCGGGACAATGACCGATGCCCCCGCCGCAGACGTCGCGGGCGGCATCGACCCCGACGATCTCGCCACGACCCTGCGCGTGCTCGCCGAGCTGCACACGATCGACAACGAGCATCCCGACTTCGTCGCCGTCCGCCACGCGACCGCCGCGATGTTCAAGGCCGTCAAGCGGGTGCGCCGCAAAGAGATCCGCGACGCGATCGCCGAGGCCGACAAGGCCGTCGTGGCCGCCACCGCGACCGGCGCCGCCGATCGCATCGACGACGAGACGCGGGGCGTTGACCTCACCTCCAGCGTCGTCGACGCCCCGATCGCCGGCGAGTACATCAAGCCCCGCAACTGCTACATCTGCAAGCAGCCGTACACGATCGTCGACGCGTTCTACCACCAGCTCTGTCCCGACTGCGCTCGGTTCAGCCACGGCAAGCGCACCGCGCGCACCGACCTCACCGGACGTCGCGCGCTGCTCACCGGTGGCCGGGCGAAGATCGGCATGCACATCGCCCTGCGCCTGCTGCGCGACGGCGCGCATCTGACGATCACGACCCGCTTCCCGCGTGACGCCGTGCGCCGGTTCTCGGCTCTGCCCGACGCCGCCGACTGGCTGCACCGGCTCCGTGTGGTCGGCATCGACCTGCGTGACCCGGCACAGGTGATCGGCCTGGCCGACTCCGTCGCAGCCCAGGGCCCCCTCGACATCCTCATCAACAACGCGGCGCAGACCGTGCGGCGCTCGCCCGGTGCGTACTCGCTGCTGGCGGACGCCGAACTGCAGCCGCTGCCCGACGGGCCCCTCCCCGAGATGGAGACCTTCGGGCACACCGCCGACCCGCATCCGCAGGCGCTGCAGGCTTCGGTCGACGCACACCCGCTGCTGTCGGTCGCTGCCCTCGGCGGCACCGTGGCCGAGCAGGGCGGGCAGGCGCTTACCGCCGAAGACCTCGCCCGCTTGGCGATGGCGCCCGGGTCATCGTCGCTTGAGAAGCACGCCGACGGCACTGCGATCGACGCGGGTGGGCTCGTGCCCGACGTGAACCGCGTGAACAGCTGGGTGCAGTCGGTCGACCAGGTCGACCCGCTCGAGATGCTCGAGGTGCAGCTGGCCAACACGACCGCGCCGTTCCTGCTGATCAGCCGGCTGCGCGCCTCGATGGCCGCCTCCGACGCGCGCCGCAAGTACGTCGTCAACGTCTCGGCGATGGAGGGTCAGTTCTCGCGCCGGTACAAGGGTCCGGGGCATCCGCACACCAACATGGCCAAGGCGGCCCTGAACATGCTCACCCGTACCAGCGCGGGCGAGATGTTCGAGACCGACGGCATCTTGATGACCGCGGTCGACACCGGCTGGATCACCGACGAACGTCCGCACTACACGAAGGTGCGCCTGGCCGAGGAGGGCTTCCACGCCCCGCTCGACCTCGTCGACGGCGCCGCACGCGTATACGACCCGATCGTGCGTGGCGAGGCGGGCGAAGACATCCGCGGCGTCTTCCTGAAGGACTACGAACCCAGCCCCTGGTGACACACGTGTCGGCGGCGTCCGACACAATGGGAGGGCAGACGCGGTGACAGGCACTGCGTGGGGGAGGGAACCATGGGGGTTCTGCAGGCTGTCACGCCCGTGCCGACGGCAGGTCCGTTCGACTGGGTGCCGGCGGTACTCGTGCTCGTCGGACTGATCGTGCTCATCGTCGGACTGGCGATCTTCAGCAAGCGCCGCAAGAAGGCGGATGCCGAGAACGCCGAGATCGTGGCGCTCACCCGCCATCACACCCCGCACTGGACCGGCGACTACCGCACCTTCCGCGCCGAGCCGCGCCACTGGGGGCTCGGCGTCGCCGCGCCGTTCGCGCTCTGCGCCGGGGAAGACTGGGACCGCCTGCGTCACAACGACGTCGAGGCCGTGCGTGAGGGTATCGCCGAGGCCTGGGGCATCCAGGGGCGGCTGACGATGCTGCGCACGCTGTATGACCTGCTCGTCGCCGGACACCGCGAGCAGTACCGGCTCGATGTCGAGCGCTGGAGCGCTCTGGATGACGCGGACGCGGCGGCGTACGAGAAGCTGCTGCGAGGCTATGCCCGCGATGACGTCTCGTCGGCCGAGGTGCTCTGGCGGTTCCGTCGTGTGCGGGCGAACGATCGGGGCATCCGTGAGGCCGACTTCCTCGCATGGGACTTCGTGCGCGCGGCCATGCTCGCGCGCGCCGGCGCGACCGCCGGCTACCTCTCGGATGCCGAGGCCGAGGACTTCCACGTGATGATCGCCGACGACCTGCGCCGGCACTACTCGTCGTGGGGGGAGCTGGGCGAATCGTTCCTGCTCGGCCGCTGGTTCTGGAACGCCCAGGGTGGCGAGGGCGAACGCTCCACCGACCTGCACGATCGCAACCGGCAGCAGGTGCTGCTCGGCGTCGACGGGCCGTGGCGTGCGGTGCCGTGGGATCTGCGGCTGCCCGCGTCGCGGATGCTGTTCGCCGATGCGCTCGCCGAAGACGCGGCCGTCTTCCACCTGGAGGGCGTCGCGGAGGCACCGCGACCGTGGGCGGCACGTCTGAAGCAAGAGGTCGCCCGTCGGACTCCGCCGCCGGCCGACACCGCAGGCACATGACCTACACGCTCCTGATCGTCATCACCGGACTGGCCATCGCGGCCGGTCTGGTGATTTGGCTGGTCATCTGGCGCTGGCGGCGCGTCGATCCCGATCGCGGCGGCGAGGGCTACACGCCGATCGCTGGCGTGGTCGTGCCGCCGTACCGCGGCGAGGACCGCATCGGGGTGGATGCCGAAGATGCGTGGCTGTTGGGCTTCGCCGCCCCGCACGCCGTGCGCCCCGGCCTCGATGATCGCGCCTGGGACCTCGGCCGTTCGGCCGACCCGGGCGGGTTCGGCATCATCGACGGGCTCGTGGCGGCGGCCGGAGTGACCAGCTCGCGGTGGGCCGAGCGAGAGCGGGCGGCATCCGAGGCGATCACGCGTACCTACACTCCGGCCGAACGTGCCTGGGCGGTGAGCGAGTACGCCTGGCTGCAGCGCCTCGCCGTCGCCGGGGGCGTGCAGAGCGCGGATGCGGCGCGGCAGGCGACGAAGGCTGCCACCGCACACCTGGACAGCACGGTGACCGACTGGCTGCGGTTCGGCGACCTCATCGACGAGGCGCTCGCGCGCCGGCCGTCGGCCGAGGTCACTCCGCCGCGGATGCTGTACCGGCCCGGTGCGCCCTGGGCGCAGCCGGGCTGGCCGATGCGGCGCTGAGTCGAGCCCGGCGCCGCATCCGCGAACTCATCCGAGCAGATTCCGCGGGCGTCGACCGTGCTCCCGACCTGAGCGGGCTCAGAGCCGCGAGAACGCGGTGACCGCGACGACGGCTTCGCCGGTTTCGTCGCTGGCATCCAGGTCGACGGTCGCGGTGATCCGCCAGTCGTGGTCGCCGGCCGGGTCGTCGATGATCTGCTGCGCCGTCCACGAACGGCCCGACTCGTCGAGGATGAGCAATGCTGTGCTGCGGGCATCCGCACCGGTGAGGATCTCGGCGTGCTCGTCGAAGTACGCGTCCAGCGCAGCGCCCCACCCGTCGAAGTCGGGGTCGAGCGCCTCGAGGGCGTCGAGGTCGTCGCGGGCCGCCAACTGCACGCGGCGGAACAGCTCGTTGCGCACGAGGATGCGGAACGCGCGGGTGTTCGTGGTGAGCCGCTTCGGCGCTGGCGGAACGATGTCGCCCTGCGTCCCGCTGCCGTCCGGTTCCTGAGCGACACCCGGCGAAGCCGGATCGAGACGGAGGGCCTCCCACTCGTCGAGCAGTGAGGAGTCGACCTGGCGCACAAGCTCTCCGAGCCACTCGATGAGATCGCGCAGCTCTTCGGTCTTCAGATGCTCGGGGATCGTCTGCGAGGCCGCGCGATAGGCATCCGACAGGTAGCGCAGCACGACACCTTCGGAGCGGGCGATCTTGTAGAAGGCGACATATTCCCCGAACGACATGGCGCGCTCGTACATGTCGCGCACGACGGATTTCGGATGCAGCTCGAAGTCGCGGATCCACGGCTGCGCGGCGCTGTACGTCTCGAAGGCGGCGGTGAGCAGCTCCTCCAGCGGTTTCGGATAGGTGATCTGCTCGAGCAGCTCCATGCGCTCGTCGTACTCGATGCCCTCTCGCTTCATGGCCGCGACCGCTTCACCGCGGGCGACGAACTCCTGCTGGCTGAGGACGGCGCGGGGGTCATCGAGTGTCGACTCGACGATGGAGATCATGTCGAGCGCGAAGCCGGGATCGGTGGGTTCGAGCAGTTCGAAGGCCGCGAGGGCGAACGGCGACAGCGGCTGGTTGAGCGCGAAGTTGGGCTGCAGGTCGACCGTGAGTCGGATGGTCGGTGGGGACGGGACCTGCTCCACGACGCCGGATTCGCGCAGGGTGCGGTAGATGCCGAGGGCGCGTAGCGCCAGCATCCGCTGCTTCTGCCGCGACTCGTGGTTGTCGTATACCAGCGCGCGTACATTGCCGAAGACGTCGCCGCCGCGGGCGATGACGTTCAGCATCATGGCGCTGGTGATCTGCATGTGCGAGGTGAGGGTCTCGGGCTCCGCGTCGATGAGCTTGCGGAACGACGGCTCCCCCCACGACACGAAACCATCCGGCGCCTTCTTGCGGATGATCTTGCGCTTCTTCTTCGGGTCATCGCCCGCCTTGCGGATCGCCGCAAGGTTCTCGGTCTCGTGCTCCGGCGCCTGCGCCACGACCGTGCCGGCGGTGTCATAACCGGCGCGACCCGCACGCCCGGCGATCTGGTGGAACTCCCGCGCGTTCAACTGCCGCATCCGGCTGCCGTCGAACTTCGTCAGCGCCGTGAGCAGCACCGTGCGGATGGGCACATTGATGCCGACCCCGAGGGTGTCGGTGCCGCAGATGACGCGGAGCAGGCCGCGCTGGGCGAGCTGCTCGACCAGACGCCGGTACTTCGGCAGCATCCCGGCGTGATGCACGCCGATGCCGAGCCGCAGCAAGCGCGAAAGGGTCTTGCCGAAGCTGGTGGTGAATCGGAATCCGCCGATGAGCTCGGCGATGGCATCCCGTTGCTCGCGCGTGGCGACCTTCGCACTCGCCAGCGCCTGCGCGCGCTCCATCGCGGCGGCCTGCGAGAAGTGCACGATGTAGATCGGTGCCTGACCCGTCGAGAGCAGCTCGTCGATGGTCTCGTGGATCGGCGTGGTCTCGTAGTAGAAGTGCAGCGGCACCGGCCGTTCCACACCCGTCACGACCGCGGTCTCGCGGCCCGTGCGCCGGGTGAGATCGGCGGCCAGCTCGGTGACGTCGCCCAGCGTGGCAGACATGAGGATGAACTGCGCCTGCGGCAGTTCCAGCAGCGGCACCTGCCACGCCCACCCGCGGTCGGGGTCGCCGTAGAAGTGGAACTCGTCCATCACGACCTGGCCGACCTCGGCCGACTCCCCCTGCCGCAGGGCAAGATTGGCGAGGATCTCGGCCGTGCAGCAGATGATCGGAGCGTCGGCGTTCACCGACGAGTCGCCCGTGATCATGCCGACGTTGGCCGCTCCGAACACGTCGACCAGAGCGAAGAACTTCTCGCTGACCAGGGCCTTGATGGGCGCCGTGTAGTACGTGCGCCGCCCGTCGGCGAGCGCGGAGAAGTGCGCGCCGATCGCCACCAGTGACTTCCCGGTGCCGGTGGGGGTGGAGAGGATGAGGTTGTTGCCCGAGACGATCTCGATGACTGCTTCGTCCTGTGCGGGATAGAGCTGGATGCCCGTCGACTCCGCCCACTCGACGAACGCCGCGTAGACGGCATCCGGTTCTGCGCCACGGACGAGAGCCGCATCGAGAGAGGTCATCCTCCGATCCTTTCATTCGAACCCTTGCGCTGGCGTCGACCCTGAGCGTATGTTCTACCTAACTAATGATCGTTAGGTAAGACATGACCCGCGCCCGTATCCTCGCCGAAGCCCGTACGGTCTTCGCGCGCCAGGGGTATGCCCAGGCCAGTCTTCGCGAGATCGCCGAGGCTGTCGGAATCAAGACGCCTTCGCTGTACGCGCACGTCCCCAGCAAGGCGGCGCTGTACGAGGCGGTCTACGCAGAGGTCGCCGCAGAGCACACCGCGTTCTTCGACGAGCTCGCGCGCACCAGCGCCCACCTGCACCCACTTCCTCGGTTGCACCGTCTGCTCAGCGGCATCGGTGCCTACTACCGGGATCGTCCCGACGAGCATGCGTTCAGCTTGCGCGCCGCGGCCGACGAGTACGGGCCGGATGGGCTGCCCCTGCGCCAGATCTTCCTCGACTCCGAGTCCACGCTGGCCGCCGCCGTGCGGCAGGCCTACGACGAAGGCGTCGCGTCCGGTGACTTCACCGCGGGAGACGCGGACGGCTTCATCGCGCTGGTGCTGGTCATCATGGACGGCCTCTTCCTACAGCTCGCGCACTACAGCCCCGAGCTGTACGCGCAGCGGTTCGACCAGGCCTGGGGTCACCTCTCCCGCATCCTCACCTCCTGAACCCGCCCTGGCGGGTCCCCTCCGCGCCTCGGCGCGCCTCTGCGAAGGACACCGCATGACTACCACTGACTACGAGCACGGCGTCGTGCCCCAAGACCAGCGCCGGAGCTGGCTCTCGATCGCGTTCGTCTGGATCGCCATCGGCATCGACCTCTCTGGTGCCTTCCTCGGCGTCGCCCTCGCCGCGGGCATGGACTTCGGTCCCGCACTGGCCGCGACCGGACTCGGCTCTCTGCTGCTCGGCCTGCTCGCCATGGCCTGCGCCTACGTCGGCGCATCCACCGGACTTTCCACCGCGATGATCTCGCGCGCCGTGTTCGGGCGCATCGGAGGGGCCGTGCTCGCGCTTGCGATCACCATCAGCATGGTGGGCTGGTTCGCCGTGCAGGCCGGCTTCTTCGGGCAGAATGCGCAGATCGCGTTCACCGAGTTCACCGGCGTCGAGGTGCCCGTGCAGATCTTCACCGGCATCGGCGGCGTGCTCATGGCGGTCACCGCGTTCTGGGGTTACCGCTCGATCAACCGTCTGAGCTCGCTCGCCGTCCCGCTGCTGCTCGTGCTGCTCATCGTCGGGGTGGTCGTCGCCTTCTCCACCCGCGGCAGCGCCGGTCTCGCGACGCCGGTTGAGACGACCATCGGCTTCGGAGCCGCCGTCTCGCTGGTGATGGGCATCTTCATCCTCGGTGTCGTGATGGCCCCGGACATGGCCCGGTGGGCGCGCACACCGAAGCAGGCCATGGCAGCCGGCTTCGTCGGCTTCTTCTTCGGCAACTCGATCATCCTCGTCGTCGCAATCGTGCTGGCCCGCATCATGAACGAAACCGAGCTGATGACGATCTTCTTCGCCCTCGGGCTCGGCGGCGTCGCAGTGATCGTGCTCATCCTGGCTCAATGGACGACCAACACGAGCAATCTGTACTCGGCCGGCCTCTCCTTCTCATCGATCAGCCCGCGGCTGAACCGTCGCTCGGTCACACTCGTGCTGGGAGTGATCGGAATCGTCGTCGGCGTCATCGGGGCCGCCGATTACTTCGTGCCGTTCATCCTGCTCATCGGCACGGTGATCGCACCCTACGGTGGCGTGTACCTGGCGTCCTTCTTCACCGGCCGCCGCACCGCTCGCTGGCAGCACGGCGCGGAGGTGCCGACGGTTGACCTGCCGTCGATCATCGCCTGGGCGGCCGGCATCCTCGTCGCCCTCGCCACGACCGATCCCGCCGCCGGGCCGGGCTTCGGCTGGTTCACCCTCACCACGATCTCGGCTCTGGACGGCCTCATCGTCGCCTTCGTGGTCCAGCTCGCGCTGCTGCCCCTGCGGCGTCGCGACGGCGATGACGCCGTGGTTCCTGCCGGCGATCGCGAGCAGAGCGCATGACCGCGGTGATCACCGAGGCCGACATCGATGAGATCGCCCTCGGCGCCGCCGTGCTCGGAACCGGTGGTGGCGGCGACCCGCACGTCGGTGCACTCGTCGCGAAGCGGATGATCCGCGTGCACGGGCCCGTCCCGCGGATCACCGTAGACCAGCTCTCCGATGACGACTTCGTCGTCCCGATTGGCGGTATCGGCGCGCCGTCGGTGAGCGTGGAACGCATCATCGCCGAGTCGGAACTGCTCGCGGCGCTCGACGCCATCGAACGCGGCACGGGGCGCCGCCCGACGGCGATCATGCCGATCGAGGTCGGTGGAGGTAACTCCATGATCCCGATCGCCGCAGCCGCGGTCGCCGGGCTCCCGGTGGTCGACGGTGACGCGATGGGCCGCGCCTTCCCGGAGGCGCAGATGGTCACCTTCCACCTTGCCGGCTACGGGCCGGGCACCACTGTGCTCGTCGACCACCATGGCAACGAGGTCATCAGCCGACCGGTCGACGGTGGATGGTCTGAGCGTCTTGCTCGTGCGGTGACGGTCGAGATGGGTGGCGGGGCGACGATGATCGACTACGCCTACGGCGGCAGCGTCGCGCGCGAGTGCGTGATTCCGGACACGCTCACGCTGGCCCAGCGCATCGGCGCCATCCTGCGCGGACGGGATGCCTGTGGGCGAGAGCTCCGCGACGACGAGCGCATCGATGCTCTGTGCGACGACCTCGGGGCTTTCCGTCTCTTCGACGGCAAGGTACGCGACCTGCAGCGTGCGGTCGACGGCGGGTTCACGCGTGGCACTGCCGAACTGGATGGCGTCGGCGCCGACCGTGGCAGCACGTTCCGTCTGGACTTCCAGAACGAGATGCTGTTGGCCCGCCGAGACGGGGAGGTCGCTGCGGTGACACCCGACCTCATCGCCGTACTCGACCTGGCCACCGGGATGCCGATCACCACGGATGCCGTCCGCTACGGCGCGCGCGTCGCGGTGATCGCGATCCCCTGCAACGAGAAATGGCGCACGCCGGCGGGGCTGCACACTGCCGGTCCCGCTCACTTCGGCTACGACGTCGAATGGACACCCGTGGAAGAACTCGCGCATCAGCGGAAGGGAGCCAGGTGATGGCTGGATACCGCATCGGCATCGACGTGGGAGGCACGAACACCGACGCCGTGATCCTGGACGAGAACCTCGAGGTCGTGGCATCCGTCAAGCGCCCGACGACGGCCGACACCGGCGACGGCGTCGCCGACGCGATCGACGCGGTGCTCGCCGCCTCGGGCGTCGATCCGACCCTGGTCGCGCACGCCATGCTCGGCACGACGCACTGCACGAACGCCATCGTCGAACGGCGCGGACTCGGACGCGTCGGCATCCTGCGCCTGGGTGCGCCCGCCACCACCGCCGTTCCACCGCTGGAGGGCTGGCCGGTTGATCTGCGTGCGGCCATCGGCGACCACGCTTTCGTACTCGATGGTGGCTTCGAGGTTGACGGACGCGTGCTGCGCGACGTCGACGACGACGCCGTCCGCGCGGCCTGCGACGTCATGCGCGACGAGGTGGATGCAGTCGCCGTGGTCGGTGTGTTCTCGCCGATCGACGAGTCCCAGGAAGAGCACGTCGCCGCCATCGTCGCGGAGGAACTCGGCGTGCCCGTCTCACGCTCGGCGCGTATCGGCTCGCTCGGCCTGCTCGAACGCGAGAACGCCACCGTGCTCAATGCGGCGCTCATGCAGACCCTGCGCCAGATGGCGAGCGGCTTCGTCGCGGCGTTGCGCGATCGTGGCATCCCGGCGACCCCCTACTTCGGGCAGAACGACGGCACCCTGATGCAGCTCGATTATGCACTGGAGTTCCCGGTGCTCACGATCGGATGCGGACCCACCAACTCCATTCGCGGCGCCGCGCACCTGTCCGGGGCGACCGACGCGCTCGTCGTCGACATCGGCGGCACCACCACCGACGTCGGCGTGCTCGTCGACGGGTTCCCGCGCCAGTCTGCACATGCCGTGGAGATCGGCGGCATCCGCACGAACTTCCGGATGCCGGACGTGCTGTCGGTCGGTCTCGGCGGCGGCACCATCGTGCGCGCGGCCGGCGAGGTGCTCGGCCCCGACAGCGTCGGCTACCGGCTGCCGCAGGAGGCCATCGCCTTTGGCGGCGACACCCTCACGGCGACGGATATCGCGCTCGCCGCGGGCGCGGCCGTCATCGAGGGGGTCTCTGCGCCTGCGGTCGATGCCACCGTCGTCGAGACGGCGTGGGCCGGCATGCGCGAGACGCTGGAAGACACCGTCGACCGCATGAAGCCGAGCGCGGCGGCGGTACCGGTCATCCTCGTCGGGGGCGGCGGCATCATCGCGCCCGACACGCTCGATGGTGTCAGCGAGCTCATCCGTCCCGATCACTTCGGCGCAGCTAACGCGGTTGGCGCGGCGCTCGGGGATGTGGCCGGCCAGGTCGAGCGGATCTACCGGGTCGAAGGTACCGAAGAAGGACGACGGGCGGCCCGTGCGGACGCCTCGGAGGAGGCGATCGAGCGCGCGCGACGCGCCGGAGCTGCACCGTCGACCATCGAGGTGGTCGCCATCGAAGAGCTGCCCGCCGCCTATTCCGACGGGCAGCAGGTGCTCATTCGTGCTCGCGCGGTGGGTCGCCTGGCCGACTGATTCCGCCTCGTCGGATGAGACGCGCTGGCCGGTGCACTCGCATCGGGCCGCTGAACGTGGCATCGTGGTCGGGGGGGAAAGTCGGGGGACGCAACCTTGGGTCTATGTGGCGTACGCGCCACAGAGGAGGATGCGTGAACCGGTTTTTCCAACGCACCGTCGGGCTGGCGGTGATCGTCATCGTGCTGCTCGCCGCCGGGTTGCTCTGGTGGGGCATCGCCGTCACCGATCCGCCCGCGCTATGGGAACCGGTGCATGTCACGCTCGCCGGGTTCTGGGACGTGCTCTACAACGCAGAGCTGCCCAACCTCGGCGTACTCGCCACCGCGCTCGGCATCGCCCTGCTGCTGGTGCTCTTCGTCGTCGTCAGCGAACGTGTCGTCGCCTCGCGCTACCGTCGCGCGGGCCTTGAAGCCGGAAAGCTCACCCTCGCACCGCGCGCGGTGATGGCCCGAACGCGCGGCGTCTTTGCAGGCGAGGTCACCGTCACCGTGCTCATCCCCGCGCACAACGAGCAGGCATCGCTGCCGTTCACCCTGCAGTCGCTGAAGAAGCAGACCACGCCGCCCACCCGGGTGCTCGTCGTCGCCGACAACTGCACCGACGACACCGTCGCCGTCGCCCGCGCACACGGCGCCGACGTGTTCGAGAGCGTCGACAACGTGCACAAGAAGGGCGGCGCGCTGAACCAGGCGCTCACCGACCTGCTGCCCACGCTCGGCGATAACGACTGCGTCATGGTGATGGATGCCGACAGCCAGATCGGCGACGAGTTCATCGAGGCCGCATCGCGGCGCTTCACGAACGACCGCGCCCTGATGGCCGTCGGCGGCCTGTTCGAGGGGGAAGACGGGCACGGGCTGCTCGGTCAGTTCCAGCGCAACGAGTACATCCGCTACCAGCGTGAGATCCGCCGCCGCGACGGGCGGGTGTTCGTGCTCACCGGCACGGCATCCATCTTCCGTTCCGCGGCGCTGCGCGCGATCGCCGACGCCCGCGGCAGCTCGCTGCCCGGCACGCATGGCGAGGTCTACGACACGGCGGCCCTCACCGAAGACAACGAACTCACGATCGCGATCAAGTCGCTCGGTGGGCTCACAATCTCTCCGTTCGAATGCACGGTCGTCACCGAGCTGATGCCCACCTGGCGGATGCTGTGGGCGCAGCGCCTGCGCTGGCAGCGCGGCGCGCTGGAGAATCTCGGCGCGTACGGGGTGACCCCCCAGACCATGCGGTACTGGGCCCAGCAGATCAGCATCGGCTATGGGGTGTTGGCGCTGTTCAGCTACTTCGCTCTGATCCTGCTCATGATCTTCGCGATGGACACCTGGGTGTGGTTCCCGTTCTGGCTCGGCGTCGGCCTCCTCTTCGCGGTCGAACGCACGGTGACCGCGTGGAAGGGCGGCTGGCGTGCCAGAGCCGTGGCCGTGCTCGTCTTCCCCGAACTCGTCTACGACTGCTTCCTCAACCTCGCCTTCCTCAAGGGCGTATTCGAGATCGCCTTCGGGCGCCGCGCGACCTGGAAGCACGTCGAGCACACCGCGAACCAGAGCGAGGTGCGCGTATGAACGCATTGCCGACGGGCATCCTGCTGCCCGAGTCGCTGCTGTACACCGACTGGTTCGGTGTGCTCGCGACCTTCGTCGCCATCAACACGGTGATCTACGTGGTGCTCGGCATGATCAAGCTGCTGCCCAAGCTGCGGATGCCGCAGTACCGCGGCGCCAGCAGGCGGTCAGAGACCCGGAGCATCCACCCCGCTGCTCCGGTGTAGCTCACGCAGCATCGCGGGCACCTCCGCGGCCGGGGTGGGCATGCCGATATGGAAACCCTGACCAAGATCGGCGCCCAGCGAACGGGCGAGGTCGACATGCTCGGCCTCGGCGATGCCCTCGACGAGCACGCGTGCGCCGATGGCGCGTGCGGCGACGAGCAGGTCTTCCAGCTGCGCGCGCGCCTGGGTGTCGGAGGTGACCTTCCAGAACAGGGCGCGGTCGATCTTGACCACGTCGGGGCGCAGTTCGCTGATGCGCGGCACGTCGGCGTTCGCGGCCCCCGCGTCATCGACGAGCAGCTGACCGCCCAGCGCTGTCACCCGCTCCCGCACGACCGTGAGGTTGACAGGGGTCGCAGCCTCGAACAGTTCCAGGCCCCAGGGGCGTGCCATGGTCGCGAGCATCACCGGCAGTCGCGGCTCAAGGATCGTCGTTCCCGAGGCGTTGAGGGTGATGAACAGCCCCTCAGGCAGTTGAGGCGCCGACGCGATAGCCAACTCGATGAGCGTGAGCTCGAGTTCTTCGCGTCGTCCGTCACGTTCTGCGCGCGCGAACGCCTCCAGCGGCGACGCCACACCCTCGAATCGTGCCAGCGCCTCGAAGCCCACGACCGCCCACTCGTGCAGATCGACGAGCGGCTGAAAGACGACGCGTGCGGGCAGGCCCCAGTCGGGGGCATCGGCGCTGAAGGTCACGGTTCAGTGTAAGACACTGCCGCGCTCGAGCCACGAGAAATTAGGCAGTAAAACGACATCTTGCCTGGAAAACGAATACTCTCGAAGGTAGCCGCGTTCACGACCCTGGGAGGATGACATGGTCGTACAGAACATCCGAGCAGCGGATGCCGAAGAGCTTCGGTGGCTCGGCGCGGGCTGGCTCACTCGTCTGCGCGAGCGCACGTCGACGTACTCCATCGTCACGGCCTCGCTCACGCTGCTGTTCTCTGTGCTCGGCGTGCTCGAACTGTTCGAAGACGACATCTCGCTGCTCGAAGTCCTCATCTCGATCGGCATCTTCCTCGCGGGGCTGACCGTCACGGTGCTCGTCGTGTTCTTCGGCGTTGAGTTGCCGACGTGGCTCGGCCTCGTGCTCGTCATCCTGCATTCCGTTGTGAACACCTACTATCTGGCGTTCTCCGACGAACGACAGAACGCCGTCGCCGCCCTGCAGGAACTGCCGCTGATGGCGATGTACTTCTCGTGGTTCTACGGCGCTCGCATCGCCCGCATGGGTGAGCTGGTCATCCTCATCGTCATGGGCGCCGCGGTGCTTTACGGCCCCTTCGCCGGCGCCACGCCAGAGGGCATCCGCCCGCTGTTCGGGCCGGCCAACCTCATCGGCGCAGCCCTGTTCACCTGGATGTGCCTGGAGGCGGGACTCTTCGTGCGCCACCGCATCCGGGTCGAATCGCACACCGACGATCTCACCGGCGCGCTGAACCGTCGCGGGTTCGTCGTGCGGGCCGACATGGAGCTGCGCCGTGCCGAGCGGTACGACCGGCCACTGACGATCGCCGTGCTCGACCTCGACAAGTTCAAAGAGGTCAACGACGAGTCCGGTCACGCCGCAGGCGATGACGTGCTGAAGTCCGTGAGCGCGCAGTGGATGTCGCTCTCCCGTCCGACCGATCTGGTCGGGCGCCTGGGCGGCGACGAGTTCGCGATGCTGCTGCCCGAGACCGACGCCGAGTCGGCGCGGGCCATGCTGCGCCGGATGCGGGTGCACGCGCGGCACCCGTGGTCGTGGGGCGTGGCGCAGGTGGCGCCGGGCGAGAGCGTGGAGGATGTCCTGGCCCGCGCCGATCAGGCGATGTACGACGACAAGCGCCGCTGAGGCGGCATCCGCCTCACTCCGCCTCGACGAGCTGACCGCGGATGCGGCGCAGGTCTTCGAGCAGCGATCCGATGAGGATCCAGTGATCGGATGCCGGTGGCTGCACCACCAGCGGGGCGGTCAGCGCCGGGATCGCCGAGGTGAGCGCCTCGGCTTCGGGGGCGACCTCGGCCAGCTGCACGAGCAGGCGCACATCGTGACCGGCGCGGCGCAACTGCTCGGAGATCGCCGGCACGGTCGGCTCATCGGCGATCGCGTCGTCGTAGTGGTCGAAGTAGGCGCGGGTCATCCCGATCACCTGTGTGACGACGGGCGAGAGGCGGTCGAGCAGCTGTCGCATCTCGGCGAGTTCGTCGCGGTGGCGTGAGCGGCGCGGGTTGAGCGTGAGGGATTCCTCACCGGCGATGACGGATGCCTCGGCGGCATCCCGCATCGGACGCAACAGCCGGGCCGTGAGCAACAGCTCGTGCAGCGCGGCGGCGGACTGACGTTGCGGCAGGGCCCCGGCGAGGCGATCGAGGGATGCGGCGAGCTCGGCACCTAGCATCCCGATGTCGCGGCGAGCCGGCTCGACGAGGACGGGCGGCACGATCACCGCGTTCACGACGATCCCGATGGCGACGCCGATGAGAGTCTCGACGATCCGGGCGAGGGCGTATTCCGGGCTCGACGAGCCCAGCGCCAGCACGAGCATCGCCGAGATCGCGACCTGGTTGCCCGTGCCGGGGGTGGCGCGGAAGACCCAGGCGACGACCATCGCCACGACGATCGCGACCAGCACGATCCACCCGGGTGAGCCGAGCAGCAGTCCGAGGATCAGTGCGATCACGACACCGGCGATCACGCCGATGCTGCGTTCGAGGGCCTTCGAGAGCGACTGGTTGATGCTCGGCTGCACGACGAGCAGGGCCGCGATGGCGGCGAACACGGGCAGCTGGCCCGGCACGATCCATCCGGCGAGCAGCCAGGCGGCGATCGTGGCCGCCGCCGACTTCACGACCTGCAGCAGAGGCGCGCGTTTGGCCGCACGGATCGATGCAGGAATGCGCATGGTTCCCACGGTAGACCCCCTGCCCGCCGGGCCCCGCCGCGTTGCCCGCCGCGTTGCCCGCCGCTCGGGAGGAGATCACAGGCACGGGAGGTGGATGCTGCTCTCAGGCTCCTCCCCACGCAGAGATCTCCTCCCGACGCCCAGCGGAGGGGCCCGAGGAGGGGCCTCAGGCGGTCGCGGCGCGCAGCGCGATCTCGACCATGTCGCGGAAGGTCTGCTCGCGCTCCTGCGCGGTGGTCTCTTCGTGGGTGACGAGGTGATCCGAGACGGTGCAGATCGCGAGCGCCCGGCGGCCGTGGAAGGCGGCGAGCGTGTACAGGCCGGCGGCCTCCATCTCGACGGCGAGGGCGCCGTGCTGCACGAACGGCTCGGTGAGCTCGGGGCGGGTGCTATAAAACTGGTCGCTCGAGAACAGCAGGCCCACATGCACGGCCGAGTCGAGCTCGACGGTCTCGGATGCCTCGACGGCGGCGCGCAGCAGGGAGAAGTCGGCGACCGGGGCGTAGTCGAGGCCGTGGAATCGCACCCGGTTGATGCCCGAGTCGGTGCAGGCGCCGTTCGCGATGATGATGTCGCGCATGCCGACCTTCTCGGTCAGTGCCCCGCAAGAGCCCACGCGCACGATGGTCTGCACGTCGTAGTCGGAGAACAGCTCGGTGGCGTAGATCGCCATCGACGGCTGGCCCATGCCCGAGCCCTGCACCGAGACGCGGTGGCCGTTCCAGGTGCCCGTGAAGCCGAGCATCCCGCGCACCTCGCTGTAACAGACGGCGTCCTCGAGGAACGTCTCGGCGATCCACTTCGCCCGCAGCGGGTCGCCCGGGAACAGGACGATGGGGGCGATCTCTCCGGGGGCTGCAGCGATGTGGGTGCTCATGCGATCAGGCTATCGGCGTGCGCGGGGAGTCTGC
Organism: Microbacterium istanbulense; assembly: GCF_037204145.1. NCBI lineage: Bacteria > Bacillati > Actinomycetota > Actinomycetes > Micrococcales > Microbacteriaceae > Microbacterium > Microbacterium istanbulense. The sequence continues at coordinate 134,256 of NZ_JBBDGN010000005.1, read as the reverse complement.
CGGTGGCGTCGGCGCCCCGTGGTTCGATGAGGGAATGGATGCCGACGCCGACGCTCTTCGCGAGCAGTCCCGTGCCCTGTGGGCGACTGTGGCGTGTTTCGTGCTCGGTGCGCTGGCGGGTGCGGCCGTGCTGTGGGGGAATCCTCGTCCCTTCGCGGGCGGCGGGTCGGTCATCCTGCCGGCCGCGCTCATCGCGGGCGTCATCACTGGTGCCGCTTTCGTCGTGAGCACGCTGGTGCACCGGGCCGGTGAGACCGAGGGGATGCCGCCGTGGCAGGCACTCATCTCGAATCTCAGCACCGTGGCGGTCACGATCGCGCTCGGAGGGGTTGCTGGGCTGGGGGTGCTGCTGGCTGGCGAGGTGCTGGCATCCGGTCTGCAAGGGCTGGAGCTCTCGGCGATCGGAGGCGGTGCCCTGACGGGTGTGGCCTCGGCGATCGGGGGCCGACTGGCGTTCCGGATGGGCATCGACCTGAGCACCCGGAGCCTCGCCGGGCTGTTGTTCTCCTTTCTCGTGATCGGCACGCTGTTCGCGATGATCACCGCCGGCGATCCGACCTGGTGGGAGCGCAACTTCTCCCAGCTCGGCATCGGCGACGGGTCGTGGGCGTTCAACGGCACGCTCATCGTCGCCGGGGTGCTCGTCGCGACCGTCGGCTCGTATATCGGGCGCGACCTGCACCGGATGCGGGGTGATTCCGCGCTGCGTCGGATCGGCACGATCGTGATCGTGTGGGCGCTGGCGGGGGCTGCGCTCACTGCCGTGGGGTTGTTCCCGGTGCACACGATGCGCGTGCCGCACCTCATCGCCGCCTTCGCCGCACTGGTGCTCATGCTCGTCGCGGCGGTCATCACCGCGCGCGCCCTACCGGCGGGGCCGCGCACCCTGCGGGTGGCGACAGGGGGACTGGTGGTGCTGGTCGCGGTGGCCGTGGTGCTGACGTTCGGGTTCCGGATGCTGAGCGTGACCGTGCTCGAGGGCATCGTGATCGTCCTGGTGCTGTTGTGGCTGTCGACGTTCGTGCAGTTCCTCGCCGTGCTCGCCCCCGCCACGCCTCGCGTCTCCGCCCGCCCCACCCTCCTGCACCCCTGACCCCGCCAGCCCCCTGCCCCTGCCCGGTTTGGGGCGTGCCTGCCCCTGCCGGCCGGCGTGCCTGCCCCTGCCGGGCCGGCGTGCCTGCCCTGCCGGGTTTGGGGCGTGTTTTCGACTTTGGGGCGGCGCCTGGGCGCCCCGAACGCGAGAATCCGCCCCAAACCGGGCGGGTGTGTGCCCACACGTCGCGTCGTGCTGTGCGCCCGGCCCCCGGGGCATCCCCTTCCTCCGGGGCTTGGGGCGCGTTCTTGACTTTGGGGCGGCGCCTGGGCGCCCCAAACGCGAGAATCCGCCCCAAACCCAGCAAGCCGTGTCCAAATCTGGCAAGACGTGCCGAACCCGGCATGGGAATCGGGGGGTCAGGACTCGCGGCGGCGGACGATCTCGGCGATCCAGGCGGGGGCGAAGGGGGAGGTGCATCCGGGGGCGACCGGGTAGTCGGCGAGCACCTGCAGACGGTCACCGATCGCGACGGCGCGCTCGCGCAGCGCCGGATGATGGATGCCGATGTTCGCCAGCGTCTCGTTCATCGCCCACTGCTCGCGAGACGGAGCATCCGCCAACTCCGCCTCGATGCGGTCGAGCAGGCCGTCAAGATCCAGACCGTCCGGCTTCTTCGCCACCCGGTCAGTCGTCAGCGACCACGCGGCGGCCCGCGCGTCGGCATCCGTGTCGTCGAACCAGCGCACGCGCATCTGCTCGGCCAGCGGCGACTTGCGCGCGATGTAGTTCACGAACCAGTCGTGCGCCTTCGCGCTGCGGGTGGTGCGCAGCATCCGGTCCAACTCCTCGGCATCCGGCACGCGCGGCTTGAGCATCAGCAACGCCACCAGCTGACCGGCCACATCGTCGCTCGCCCACAGCTCGCGGGCGAGCTCCGCATCCGAACCCGCGGCCTTCGCGACTGCCCGCAGCTTCGTCAGGTTCACGCCGTGCGCATCGCCGTGGCGTTCGTTCACGGCCCGGGCCTTCGGGTCTTCGAGGGCGGCCAGTTCATCGAGCACGTGCTGGGCGGCATCCGTCATCCCGCCAGAGTACGACGCGCCCGGTCCCCAGCCGCATCTGGCGCCGGCCAGGCGCACACTGGGAGGATCGAAGGCGACCGGATGCGGTGACCGCCATCGCAGGAGGGGACGACGATGTCTGACCAGATCTTCTTGTACGGCGCGTTGGGGCTGTACTTCGCGGGCATGCTGCTCATCGGCTACCTCGCGTTCAGGCGCACCACCGACCACGAGGACTACATGCTCGGCGGACGCAACCTGCCGCCGTGGGTCGCCGCCATCAGCGCCGGCGCCTCCGACATGTCGGGCTGGCTGGTGATGGGTCTGCCCGGCGCCATCTACGTCTCCGGCCTCATCGAGGCATGGATCGCGATCGGTCTCACCATCGGCGCCTACCTGAACTGGCTGCTTGTCGCGCCGCGTCTGCGCGCCTACACCGAGGTCTCGCGCAACTCCATCACGGTGCCGAGCTTCCTCGAGAACCGCCTGCGCGACACCACCCGCCTGCTGCGCATCCTCTCGGGTGTGGTCATCCTCGTCTTCTTCACCCTCTACATCTCGGCCGGCATGGTCGCCGGCGGTGTCTTCTTCGAGAGCTCGTTCAACGGCGATTACCTGTGGGGCATGCTGCTCGTCGCGATCGTCACGCTGTCGTACACGCTGTTCGGCGGATTCCTCGGCGCCTCGCTCACCGATGTCGCACAGGGCCTGATGATGGTCATCGCCCTGATCGCCGTCCCCGTGATCGCGGTCTTCTCGATCGGTGGCATCGACCGCACCGCCGAACTCATCGCCGAGAACGCCGGCGCCGGCCACCTCTCGATGTTCGGCGGCGACGTCGTCACCGGTGCGACGATCCTCGCGATCGTCTCGTCGCTGGCGTGGGGCCTGGGCTACTTCGGTCAGCCGCACATTATCGTGCGCTTCATGGCGCTGCGCTCGCCGCAGGAGGCCAAGAGCGCCCGCCGCATCGGCATCTCGTGGATGATCGTCTCGCTCGTCGGCGCGATCGTGTCGGGTCTGGTCGGCATCGCGTACATCGCGTCCAAGGGCATCGACCTGACCGACCCCGAGACGGTCGTGCTGCTGATGTCGCAGACGCTGCTGCATCCCTTCGTCGCCGGTCTCGTGCTCGCCGCCGTCATCGCCCGCCATCATGAGCACGATCTCCAGCCAGCTGATCGTCTGCTCCTCGGCGCTCGTCGAAGACCTCTACGCCGTGTTCCGCAAGACCGCCCCCGAGCCCAAGCGCCTCGTGCTGCTCGGCCGCGGCGCGGTGCTGCTCGTCGCGATCATCGCGATGGTGCTCGCGATCACCCCCAACGGCACCATCCTCGAACTCGTGTCGTTCGCGTGGGCCGGCTTCGGCGCGGCCTTCGGTCCGATCATCCTGCTCAGCCTGTACTGGCGGCGCCTCACCAACTGGGGCGCGCTGGCCGGCATGTTCGTCGGAGCGGCGACCGTCTTCATCTGGCCGCTGTTCAACACGGGCCTCTACGAGCTGCTGCCCGGCTTCGTGCTCGGCATGCTCGCCGCGGTCATCGTGAGTGCCGCCACCTACCGGCACAACGACGAGATCCAGAAGGAATTCACCGACACCGGCGTCATGGTCACGCTGCCGCGGCCGCACGCGGTCGGCGACACCCCCTGAGTTCGCGCGCGCGGTGCGGTCGCTGAACACGGCGGCCGCACCACGTGCGTCCGGTGCGGGGTGCGTCAGGCGCGAGGCGGGGCGGTGGATGCCCGAATCACGAGTTCCGGATGCACATCAGGCACCGCGCCGACGGCATCCTTCCCCTCGATCCGAGCGATCAGCCGCAGCGCGGCGGCGCGCCCCATCGCCTCGAACGGCTGCCGCACGGTGGTCAGTGCGGGGGAGGCGTAGGCAGCCAGCGCGATGTCGTCGACGCTGACCACCGAGACGTCCTCCGGCACGCTGCGGCCGGCCTCGTGCAGGGCGCGGATGAGACCGAAGGCCATTTCGTCGCTGGAGGCGAAGACGGCGGTGGCCGACGGGATCTCGGCAATGGTGCGCCCGGCGCGGTAGCCCGATTCGGGGGTCCAGTCGCCGGGGATCACCGGCGGTGGGGTGATGCCGCGCTCGCGCAGCGCCTCTTCCCACGCCTCCCGGCGCTGATCGGACTCGAGCCAGAACGTGTCGCCCGCCACGTGCCACACGGTCGTGTGCCCGAGGTCGAGCAGGTGGTCGACGGCGAGTCGGGCGATGGCGCGCTGGTCGACGGCGTGCGGGGCATCCGGATCCATCGAGGTCCGCTCGCTGCGGGTCGACGGGGTGCGTTCGGTGCGTGTGCGCATGGCTGGGCTGTCGAGTTCGACAGGGACGCCGAGCACGATGCCCTCCGCGCCCTGCCGTTCGAGACGGTCGAAGGCGTCGAGGAACGCCTCGCTCGAGGCGTGGTCGGGCACCGCCGCGGTCGTCACGGTGTAGCCGTTGGCGGCGGCGGCCTGTTCGATGCCGACGCCCAGCGCGGCTGACGAGTACCGGTCGGTGGAGACGATGATGACCCCGAGGATGCGGCTGCGCCCTGAGGCGAGGGATGCCGCGGCGGCGTGCACCCGGTAGCCGAGTTCGTCGACGGCGGCGAGCACCCGGCGTGCCGTCTCGGGGCGCACGCTCTGCGGCTGGCCGGACATGACGCGCGAGACGGTCTGGGCCGACACCCCCGCCAGCCGGGCGACGTCGATCTGGCTCGGGGCGCGCTCCTGGGAGTGGCGACGTGGCGACATGGTGATCATGTTAGCGATCAGACGTCGACATTCCGGTGCCGACAATCGGCAGAACTGCAGTAATGTGAGCGCAAACAATTCTGTCAGGGAGAGCCATGTCCACGTCCGCATCCCCTCGTCTCACCTGGCGCGACGGCGCGCTCGAGCGCGATGGCCGCCCGCACCGCATCCTTTCCGGCGCCGTGCACTACTTCCGCGTGCATCCCGACCACTGGGAGGACCGCCTGCGCCGGCTCGCCGCCATGGGCGCCAACACGGTGGACACCTACATCGCTTGGAACTTCCACGAGCGCACCGAGGGCGCATACGATTTCACCGGATGGCGCGACGTCGAGCGCTTCATCCGCATCGCCGGCGAGGTCGGTCTCGACGTGTTCGTGCGGCCGAGTCCGTATATCTGTGCCGAGTGGTCGAACGGGGGCATCCCGTTCTGGCTCAGCGGGCGCACGCGCGCCCTGCGCACCAGTGACCCGGTCTTCCTCGCCGCGGTCGACGCCTGGTACGACCAGCTCATCCCGCGCCTGGCCGCCCTGCAGGCCGCGAACGGCGGGCCCATCTGCCTGATCCAGGTCGAGAACGAGTACGGATCCTTCGGCAGCGACGCCGCCTACCTCACCCACCTGCGCGACGGACTGCGTGCACGCGGGCTGACCGAGCTGCTCACCACCGCCGATGGGATCACCGCCGACATGGTCGAGCACGGCAGCGTCGCCGGCGCGATGGGCACCTTCACCTTCGGCACGGGCGTGCCGGCCGCCGTCGCCCTGCGCCGCGGCGACGAGGCCCTCATGTGCAGTGAACTGTGGGGTGGATGGTTCGACCACTGGGGCGAGAAGCATCACGTGCGCTCGGCCGCGAGCATGATCGGCACGGTAGACGAACTGCTCGCCGCCGGCGGCTCGGTCAGCGTCTACATGGCGCATGGCGGCACGAACTTCGGCTTCTGGAACGGCGCGAACCACGACCAGGTGCTGCAACCGACGATCACCGGCTACGACTCGGATGCCCCGATCGGCGAGGACGGCACCGTCAACGAGAAGTTCCACGCGCTGCGTCGCGCGTTCGCGCCGTTCCATGCCGGTCCGCTGCCGGAGGTGCCGGCCGATCCGATGTTCCTGCCTGCGGCATCCGCCCCGCTCGTCGCATCGGTGGGGTTGCGCGAGCTCGTCGAGCGGATGCCGGTGGGCGCGACCTCACCGGTGCCGCTGACCTTCGAAGAGCTCGGTGCAGAGGATGGGCTCGTCGCCTACCAGGCGGCCGTGTCGTTCCCCGCAGACGCGATGCTGGGTATCCGTGGGCTGCGGGATCGGGCGACGGTGTTCCTCGACGACGTCCGGCTGGGCACGCTGGAGCACGACGGCGCGCATGAGCTCGCGCTGCCCGCCGAGGGTGGAGCGGGGACGCTCACGATCGTCGTCGAGAGTCTCGGGCGAATCAACTACGGCCCGCTGACGGGCGAGGCCAAGGGGATTCTGCAGGGCGTCACGATCGGGCGCCGCTACGTGCACGGGTGGACTCACCGGATCTTCGGGGATGCTGCGCCGGCGGCATCCGACACCTTGACCTCGCACGTGACCTCGCACGCAGACGGATCCGCCTCGGCCGTGTTCGAGATCGACGAACCGGCGGATGCCTGGCTCGCCTTCCCCGGCGGCGCCAAGGGCATGGTGTGGCTGAACGGCTTTCTGCTCGGGCGGTACTGGGAGCGTGGACCGCAGGTGACGCTGTATGCGCCGGGGTCGTTGTGGCGCTCCGGACGCAACGAGATCGTCGTGCTGGACACGGACCGTCTGGGTACTGCAGTAGAGATCCGTCAGGCTCCGGAGTTCGGTGAGGTCGAGGAGTTCATCGGCTCGTAGCGGGTGCCGCACGGCGAACCTCCTCCTGGGTGAGTGATCACCGAGGGGGAGGTTTTCTCGTGTGCCCGACGATCTCGAAAGATGAGATGGGAATACCCCAGGGGGGTATGGTGTAGTAGTATTCATGGAGTACCCCAAGGGGGTATAGGACGAAGGAGAAGAGAATGACCACCACTGAGTTCCAGGTGACCGGCATGACCTGCGGGCACTGCGAGATGTCCGTGCGTGAAGAGGTGGCGAAGGTCGCCGGCGTCGACGGCATCCAGGTCTCCGCCGCATCCGGCCAGCTCGTCGTGACCTCTGACACCCCCGTCGATGCCGCGGCCGTGATCGCCGCCGTCGACGAGGCCGGCTACCAGGCCGTCACCGCCTGACCACCCTGCATCGAATCTGAACCACACCGTCGAGGAGCATCATGAGCACCGCAGAGCAGTCCCGTATCGATCTCGAGATCGGCGGAATGACCTGCGCCTCGTGTGCCATGCGCATCGAGAAGAAGCTCAACAAGCTCGACGGCGTCACCGCGACGGTGAACTACGCCACCGAGAAGGCGCAGGTCACCGTCGCGGGCGACATCGACCCGGCCGTGCTCATCACCACGGTCGAAGACGCGGGGTACACCGCGGCCCTGCCCACCCCGCCCGCGCCTGCCGAGGCCGCGGCTGAAGCGGATGCCGAAGACCCAGAACTGCGCAGCCTTCGCCAGCGTCTCATCGGCGCGGTCGTGCTGTCGGTGCCCGTCATCCTGCTCGCCATGATCCCGCCGCTGCAGTTCACCTACTGGCAGTGGCTGTCGCTGACGCTGGCCGCGCCTGTGATCGTGTGGGCCGGCTGGCCGTTCCACCGCGCCGCCTGGGTGAACCTGCGGCACGGCGCGGCCACGATGGACACCCTGATCAGCCTCGGCACGACGGCCGCCTTCCTCTGGTCGCTGTACGCCCTGTTCTTCGGCACCGCCGGGCACCCCGGCATGACGCACGGCTTCGAGTGGACGATCGCACCCAGTGATGGCGCGGGCAACATCTATCTCGAGGTCGCCGCCGGCGTGACGATGTTCGTGCTCGCCGGACGCTACTTCGAGAAGCGCGCGAAGCGTCGCGCGGGTGCCGCCCTGCGGGCGCTGCTCGAACTCGGCGCGAAGGATGTCGCCGTGCTGCGCGGCGGCGTGGAGACCCGGATCTCGACAGAGGAGCTGCGCGTCGGCGACGAGTTCGTCGTGCGCCCTGGCGAGAAGATCGCCACGGATGGTGTCGTCACGTCCGGCGCATCGGCGGTGGACCGCTCGATGATCACCGGGGAGTCGGTGCCGGTCGAAGTGACCGTGGGGGATGCCGTCACCGGCGCCACCGTGAACGCCGGCGGGCGCCTCGTCGTGCGCGCCACCCGCGTGGGCGCCGACACCCAGCTCGCGCAGATGGCCCGAATGGTCGAAGAGGCGCAGACCGGCAAAGCTGAGGTGCAGCGCCTGGCCGACCGGATCTCGGGCATCTTCGTGCCGATCGTGCTGGTGATCGCCGTGGCCACGCTGACCACCTGGCTGGTGCTCGGCTTCTCGACGGCGGCGGCCTTCACGGCCGCGGTCGCCGTGCTCATCATCGCGTGCCCCTGCGCGCTCGGGCTGGCGACGCCGACCGCGCTGCTGGTCGGCACCGGCCGCGGGGCGCAGTTGGGCATCCTCATCAAGGGCCCGGAGGTGCTGGAGTCGACCCGCCGCGTCGACACCGTCGTGCTCGACAAGACCGGCACCGTGACCGAGGGCCGCATGAGCGTCGTCGACGTGGTCGTCGAGGAGGGGACGGATGCTGCGGAGCTGGTGCGCCTCGCCGGTGCCACCGAACATGCCTCGGAGCATCCGATCGCTCGCGCGATCGCCGCGTTCGGCCGTGTGGTCCCTGAGCTTGTCGAAGGGCCCTCGGCCCAAGCGCCCTGGGTCCCTGACGCTTCGACAGGCTCAGCGGCCCAAGGCTGGGTCCCTGTCGAAGGGTTCCAGAACATCGAGGGCCGCGGCGTCACCGGCATCGTCGACGGGCATGCCGTGCTCGTCGGCCGCCACTCGCTGCTCGAAGACTGGTCGATTCACCCCTCACCGGCCCTGCTCGCCGCGAAGGCGGCAGCGGAGTCGGCGGGGCAGACCGCCGTGCTCGTCGCCTGGGATGGCGCATCTCGCGGGCTCATCGTCGTGGCCGATCAGGTCAAGGCGACGAGTGCCGAGGCCGTGGCATCCTTCCGCGCCCTGGGGCTGACTCCGGTGCTGCTCACCGGTGACAACGAGGCGGCGGCGCGCCATATCGCCGCGCAGGTCGGCATCGACGAGGTCATCGCCGAGGTGCTGCCCGCCGAGAAGGTCGCTGTCGTGCATCGTCTGCAGGCCGAGGGTCGTGTGGTCGCGATGGTCGGTGACGGCGTCAACGACGCGCCCGCCCTAGCGCAGGCCGACCTGGGCATGGCGATGGGCACGGGAACGGATGCCGCCATCGAGGCATCCGACATCACCCTCGTCCGGGGCGACCTGCGGGCGGCATCCGATGCCATCCGTCTCTCGCGCCGTACGCTCGGCACCATCAAGGGAAACCTGTTCTGGGCCTTCGCCTACAACACCGCCGCGATCCCGCTGGCGGCGCTGGGCCTGCTCAATCCGATGATCGCCGGCGCGGCGATGGCGTTCTCGAGCGTCTTCGTCGTCGGCAACAGCCTGCGGCTGCGCCGCTTCCGCTCGCAGATCCTGGAGGAAACTCATGTCTGATCCGCACGCACATCACGACCATGCCGAGCACGACATGCACACCGGGCACGATATGGCAGGGATGCCGGCGATGGACCACTCGGGTCACGGCGGCCATGCGGGCCACGGCGATCATGTCGGGCAGTTCCGCCGGCTGTTCTGGATCAACCTGATCCTCGCCGTGCCGGTCGTCGCCTTCTCGAGCATGTTCGCCATGCTCATCGGCTACACGATCCCCGACTTCCCCGGTGCGCGGTGGATTGCACCGGTGCTCGGCACGGTGATGTACGTGTGGGGCGGGCGCCCGTTCCTCACCGGGGCGGTGTCTGAGTTCAAGGCCCGCAAGCCGGGCATGATGATGCTCATCGCCCTGGCGATCACGGTGGCGTTCCTCGCCTCGTGGGGCGCGAGTCTCGGGCTACTGCATCACGAGCTCGAGTTCTGGTGGGAGCTCGCCCTGCTGATCGTGATCATGCTGCTCGGCCACTGGATCGAGATGCGCTCCCTCGCCCAGACGACCTCGGCTCTCGACTCGCTCGCGGCCCTGCTGCCCGACGAGGCCGAGCGTGTCGACGGCGACACCATCACGAAGGTCGCTCCGACCGACCTGCGAGTGGGCGATGTCGTGATCGTGCGTCCCGGTGGCAGTGTTCCCGCCGACGGCCGCATCGTCGATGGCCGCGCCGACATGGACGAGTCCATGCTGACCGGTGAATCCCGCACGGTCGCGCGCACGGTCGGCGACTCGGTCACCGCCGGCACGGTGGCGACCGATTCCGGTCTGCGTGTCGAGGTCACCGCGATCGGCGATGACACCGCGCTCGCCGGCATCCGCAAGCTCGTCGCCGACGCGCAGGCGTCCAGCTCGCACGCGCAGCGCTTGGCCGACCGTGCCGCCGCATGGCTGTTCTGGTTCGCGCTCGGGGCCGCCGTGATCACGGCGATCGTCTGGACTGCCGTGGGCGACCCGGATGCCGCCGTGGTGCGCACCATCACCGTGCTCGTCATCGCCTGCCCGCACGCACTGGGTCTGGCCATTCCGCTGGTCGTGTCGATCGCGACCGAGCGCGCCGCGCGCGCCGGTGTGCTGGTGAAGGACCGCCTGGCGCTGGAGAGCATGCGCGACATCGACGCCGTGCTGTTCGACAAGACGGGCACGCTCACCAAGGGTGAGCCCACCGTGACCGGCATCGCGCCGGTGGACGGGTGGGATGCCGACGCCGTGCTGGCGCTCGCCGCCGCGGCAGAGGCCGACAGTGAGCATCCGCTGGCGCGGGCGATCGTGCGTGCGGCATCCGATCGCAGCTTCCCGGTCTCCCGGGCGACCGGCTTCACATCGTCGCCTGCCGTGGGCGTGACGGCCGAGGTCGACGGGCACCAGGTGCGCGTCGGTGGCCCGCACCTGCTCAGCGAGGTGGGCGCCGGCGAGGTGGCGGATGCCGAGGTCTGGCGCACCGAGGGCGCGATCATCCTGCACGTCGTGCGCGACGGGGTGGTGATCGGCGGTCTGAAGCTCGCCGATGAGATCCGGCCCGAGTCACGGCAGGCCGTCGAGGCGCTGCAGCGGCGCGGGGTCGAGGTCGTGATGATCACGGGGGATGCCGAGGCGGTGGCCTTGGCTGTGGCATCCGAACTGGGCATCCAGCGGGTGTTCGCGGGCGTGCGCCCGGAGGACAAGTCGGCGAAGGTGGCCGAGCTGCAGCGCGAGGGCAAGAAGGTCGCGATGGTCGGCGATGGCGTGAACGACGCCCCCGCGTTGGCGCAGGCCGACGTCGGCATCGCGATCGGCGCCGGCACGGATGTCGCGATCGCCTCGGCAGGGGTCATCCTCGCCTCGGACGACCCGCGTTCGGTGGTCTCGGTGATCGAGCTGTCGCAGGCGAGCTACCGCAAGATGAAGCAGAACCTGTGGTGGGCCGCCGGGTACAACCTCATCTCCGTGCCGCTCGCGGCCGGCGTGCTCGCGCCGATCGGATTCGTGCTGCCGATGTCGGTGGGCGCCGTGCTGATGTCACTGTCGACCGTCGTCGTCGCGCTGAACGCCCAGTCGCTGCGGCGTCTGGACCTCCGCCCCGACGTCGTCGTCCGCCACTGACGCTCCCCCTTCTTCCTCTTCTTTCGCCTACTTCGCCCCCTTCTACTTCTCCTCCTTCTCCTTCGCCGAGACCCCGTGTTCTCGCCGACACCCCCACCTGTGGGCGTCTGCAGCACGGGGTCTCGGCGGAAAAGCGGGGTCTCGGCGGCGGTGAGAGGGGTCAGGATGCTGCGACGCGCGGCCACTCCTCGGCGAGCAGGCCGTAGTTCAGCCCGTCCATCCACTCGCCTGAGCGGTGCAAGCCCGACTTGCGGCTGTCCTCTTCGCGGCGCATCCCGAGCTTCTCCATGAGGCGCCACGACGGTTCGTTGGCGGTGAAGCATCCGGCATGCACGCGGCGGAGGCCGAGGGCGCCGAAGCAGGTGTCGATCACCGCGCGCACTGCCTCGAACGCGTACCCCTGGCGGGTGTAGACGGGGTCGAGCGCCCAGCCGAGCTCGGCCTGCACGTTGGTGGCGGCATCGAGTACCTCGGCCTGGGCCCAGCCGTCCTCGATGTGGATCATGATGTCGCCGATGATGCGCAGCTCCGCTCCGCGCAGCTCGATCACGTACGTCATGGCGAGTCGGTCTGGTTCGGAGTACGTCGCGTGGAACGCGTCGCGGGTCGCCGGTGCGCGACCCAGCCACTCGTTCACCTCCGGCAGTTGCCGGTAGGCCCACACGGCGTCGAGGTCGTCCACGGCGCAGGGGCGCACGCGGAGGCGAGCGGTGTGGATCGGCCAGGCATCGGGCGAAGAGCTCATCAGCTCAGGGTAGGTCCGGCATCCGCCACTTTAGGGTAGGCCCGGCATCCGCCCCTCGCGCGCCCCCGCCCGTCCGGCGCGCGTCGCGCCTCCGCCCGCCTCCGCCCGCGCCGCGCTTCCGCCGTGCTCGCGCCCCCGACCCTGTCCCAAAATCTGCTGTTAAAGCACCGCCTTCACAGCAGAAATTGGGACATGCTCTGCGAAAAGTGGGACACGTACAGCGGAAAGTGGGACATGCTGGCCGGACCCACCTGGGCCACACGGGCCCACGCGAAGCGCAGGCCGCTGGGGTCAGCCGGCCTCGGGCGGACCCTGTGGGCGCTGGGCGCGGCGGCCTCCGGTGGAGCCGCCGTAGAGCGCGAGCGGCCGGCCTGCTCGCTCTTGGCCGGGCACGGGCCGGGACCGCCGGCCGTAGATGAGCTCCGACGAGTCGAGCAGCCACGGCACAAGGGTGATCGTCACCCCGTGCACCAGCATCAGCTGGTTGGCGATGCGGCGGGCGCGGCGGTTGTGCAGGAACGACTCCCACCAGTGCCCCACGATGTACTGCGGCAGGTAGACCGTCACGACGCTCGGGCCGTGCTTAGCGCGGTACTGCTTGATGAACTGCTCGACCGGCTGCGCGAACGTGCGGTACGGAGAGTCGACGATCACCAGCGGCACGGGAATGTTGTGCTGCGCCCAAAGCTTCTGCAGCTCCTCGCCGTCCTGCGGGGTGAGGGCGATGTGCAGGGCGATCGTCTTGTCGTGGTTGGCCGCGATGGCGTAGTCGAGGGCCTTGATGACCGGCTTCTGCAGCTTGCTGACGAGCACGATGGCGACGTCGCCCTCTGAGCCGAAGTGGGTGGTGTCGTCGATCGTGATCTCGTGCTCGACGTCGCGGTAGTACCGCTTGATGCCCATCATCAGCACGGCGAGGATCGGGATGGCGAAGAACACCATCCACGCGCCGTGCGTGAACTTGGTGATGGTCACGATCAGCAGCACAGTCACGGTGAGGGTGGCGCCGCAGGTGTTGATCGCCAGGCCGATGTGGGCCGAGCGGCGCTGCGCGGCGACCTCATCGAGCGGGCGGTGGCGGGTCTCACGCAGCAGCCGCTTCCAGTGCCTGACCATGCCGATCTGCCCCAGCGAGAACGACACGAACACGCCGATGATGTACAGCTGGATGAGCGTGGTGAGGTTCGCCTGGAAGATCACGAGCACGACCACTGCGGCGATGCCGAGCAGGATCATGCCGTTCGAGAAGACGAGCCGGTCGCCGCGGGTGTTCAGCGCCTTCGGTGCGTAGCCGTCGCGCGAGAGCACGGCGCCGAGCAGCGGGAAGCCGTTGAAGGCGGTGTTCGCGGCGAGCAGCAGCACGCAGGCGGTGGCCGCCTGGATGATGAAGAACGGGATGCTGCCGGCGCCGAACGTCGCCGCGGCGACCTGTGCCATGAGGCTCGGCTGCGGCTTGGTGCAGTCGAAGCCGATGAGGTGGCAGGGGTTCTCGGCGTAGTGCACGCCCGAGATCAGGGCGAGCGCGGTGAGGCCGACGAACAGCAGGGCGGCGATCGTGCCCATCAACGCGAGGGTGGTCTGGGCGTTGCGGATCTTCGGCGCGCGGAAGGCCGGCACACCGTTGGAGACGGCCTCGACGCCGGTGAGGGCGGAGCATCCGCTCGAGAATGCGCGCAGCACCAGCAGGATCACGGCCGCCTGGGTCAGGCTCTCGGCGTGCACGGCGAACTCCGCGCTGGAGGCGACGGGCGGGTCACCGAGGAAGGTGCGGATGAGCCCGGTCGCGATCATCACGGCGACGGAGCCGATGAACAGGTAGGTGGGGATCGCGAACACGGTGGATGCTTCGCGCACCCCGCGCAGGTTGACGATGACGATGAGGATGACGAAGCCGACGGCGATCTCGACGCGGGCCGGGTTCAACTCGGGGACCGCAGAGATGATGTTGTCGACACCGGAGGCGATCGACACCGACACCGTGAGCACGTAGTCGACGAGGAGGGCGGCCGCGACGATCACACCGGGGATCTCGCCGAGGTTCTTCGATGCCACCTCGTAGTCGCCACCGCCGGAGGGGTATGCCTTGATCAGCTGCCGGTAGCTGAGCACGACGACCACGAGCAGCACGACGACCGCCGCCGCCACCCACGGCGCGAACGACAGAAACGCGAGCCCGCCGATGAGCAGGATCATCAGCAGCTCCTGCGGGGCGTAGGCCACAGAGCTCAGTGCGTCGGATGCGAAGATCGGCAGCGCCATGCGCTTGGGGAGCAGCTGCTCGTCCACCTGCTGTGAGGTCAGCGGGTCACCGATGATGATGCGCTTCGCCAGCTGCGGAGCGTCTGAAGCCTCACGGCCTTCGTATGTCACGACCGTGGACATTACGCCTGTGGGTGGGCGCACGCCAATACCGTATTCCCGACACTCCGGATTGTGTGTCGAATCGTGACTATTCGGGCGGCGTTCTCACGCCCCTTCGGCCCGCCCGACCTTCCAGTAGCCCATGAACGCGACCGACTTGCGGTCGATGCCGAGGTCTCGCACGAGGTGACGGCGCAGGGCGGTGATGGTGCCCGCTTCACCCGCGAGCCACGCGTACTCGGTGGCATCCGCCTGCTCGGGCACCTCCCAGAGCACCTCGTCCTCGTCGGGCTCGGCGAGTTCCACCACAGGGGCCGCCGACGACGAACGCGCCCGCCCCCAGGCATGCACCGCGGCGCTCAACCGCACGCCATGCGGGGCGCTGCCGCGCGCCAGCCAGCGCACGGTCACCCCATCGGGGGCGGCGAGCGGCAGAGCATCCGCCTCGGTCGGCACCTCGATGCAGACCTCACCGGTGACGTGCGCAGGCAGCGTCTCGACGATGGAGCAGATCGCGGGGGCGGCGGTCTCGTCGCCGGCGATGAGCACCGACGTGGCGTCGCCCGGCTTCCATTCCAGACCGCCGGGGGCCTCGACCGAGCGTGCGTTCGGGCCGACGATGTAGAGCGGGTCGCCCGGTTGCGCGGCCGTCGCCCAGGCGGATGCCGGACCTTCGGTGCCGTGCAGCACGAAGTCGACGTCGATCTCGCGCGCCTCCGGCCGTACCGCCCGCACGGTGTACGTGCGGATCGGATTGCGCTTCTCATCGGGCAGTTCCCGCCAGCGCCGGTACCAGTCCATCATCCCCTGTGCCTCGTCAGCCTGCCCGACATCGGTGACCGATCCATCGTCGAACGGGATGATCAGCTTGATCCGCTGGTCGAGTCCATCGGTACCGAAGTGCTCGAGGTCATCGCCCGCGAAGGTGATGCGGGTGAAGTGGGGGCCGAGCACTTCACGGCGCGCCACGGTCGTGCGGAAGGTGCGATACGGGTGCTGGATCACCCTTCGAGTATAGGTTAGGCTCTCCTAACGTGATCTCCCCCGACACTCACGAGCCCGCCGCTGGCGAGCTGCACGGCGACGCGCTCGCCCTCAGCTACGGCCGCACCCGCGTCGTGCACGACGTGTCGCTGCACCTGCGCCCCGGCATCGTCACTGCCCTCATCGGGCCCAACGGCAGCGGCAAGTCCACGGCCCTTCGGGCCCTGGCCCGCCTGCACAAGATCGACAGCGGCAGCGTGCACATCGACGACGCTGCCGGCGCCCGTGACGCGGCATCCCTCTCGCCCAAGGAGTTCGCCCGCAGTGTCGCGATGCTCTCGCAGTCGCGTCCGCATCCCTCCGGCCTTGAGGTGCGCGACGTCGTCGCCTACGGCCGCCACCCGCACCGGGGACGCTTCTCCGGCCTGCGCGACGTCGACCGCGCCGCGATCGACCATGCCCTCGACCTGACCGGTCTGAGCAGCATGGCCCAGCGCCCCGTCGATGAGCTCTCCGGCGGCGAACTACAGCGCGTGTGGCTCGCCACCGCCCTCGCCCAGGGCACCGGCATCCTGCTGCTGGACGAGCCCACCAACCACCTCGACCTGCGCTACCAGGTCGAGACGCTCGATCTCATCTGCGATCTCGCCGACCGGGGCACGGCCGTCGGCGTCGTCCTGCACGACCTCGACCATGCGGCATCCATCGCCGACGAGGTCGTGCTCATGCACCGCGGCGTCGTGCACGCCGCCGGAACCCCGGCCGAGGTGCTCACCGCCGACAACCTCAGCGCGGTCTACGGCCTGCCGATCGAGACCACGACAGATGCCGAGACCGGGCGTGTGCGGGTCACCCCGCGCGGCCGCCACCACGACCGTGCCCGCCGCACCGACGCCGTCTCGGTCTGACACCCTCCCCCGCCCGGCATCCCGCGATGCCACCCCACCCCATGGAGAACACCCCGATGAACAAGCCCCTCGCCGCCCTCGCGACCCTGGGTGCCCTCGCCCTCGCGCTCACCGCCTGCGGCACCACCCAGCCGACCGCCGCCGAGACGGAGGCGCCCGCCGCCTCGTCGTCGACCAGCGCTGGCTGCGAGGCCGACACCACGACGACGTCGACCGGCCCGGTCGAGCTGACCGACGCGTTCGGTCGTGAGGTCACCCTCGACAAGCCGGCATCCAAGGTCGCCGTGCTCGAGTGGCAGCAGATCGAAGACGTTCTCTCGCTCTGCCTCACCCCCGTGGCCGTGGCGGATGCCGAGGGCTACCGCACGTGGGACACCGCCGAAGAGCTGCCCGAAGATGTCGAGAGCGTCGGCACCCGGCAGGAGCCGAACCTCGACGCCCTCTTCGCCACCGAACCTGACCTGGTCATCGTCGAGGCCTACACCCGCGACGACGCGATCATCTCCCAGCTCGAGAAGTACGGCGTGCCCGTGCTCGCGACCATCGGCGCCAACGCCGAAGACCCGATCGGCCAGATGGTCGATACCTTCGAGCTCATCGCTCAGGCCACCGGCCGGGAGGAGCGTGCCGAGGTCGTCGTGGACGAGTTCGAGCAGCACCTCGCGGATGCCAAGGCCGAGGTCGCCGACGCCAAGCCGGCCGTCACCGACTTCGTCTTCTTCGACGGCTGGGTCGACGGCGGCAACGTGTCGCTGCGTCCGTTCGGTCAGGGATCGCTGGTCGGCGAGCTCGGCGAGGAACTGGGCCTCACCAACGCCTGGACCGGCGAGGTCGACCCGGCCTACGGCCTCGGCCAGACCGACATCGAGGGCATGACCACGATCGGTGACGCCAACCTCTTCTACACCGGCACGTCCGACCCCGACTCCGAGAGCTTCGTCGACGCCGCCGCCAAGAACCCCGCCTGGGCATCCATCCCGGCCGTCGCCGAGGACCGCATCCAGGCCTTCCCCGCCGGCATCTGGACCTTCGGCGGCCCGCGCTCGGCCGAGCAGATCATCGACGCCTACGTCGGCGTGATGACCAAGTAAGCGTGATGACCAAGTAAGGACGATCACGAAAGTCTGATCCAGTGATGCAGGATGCCGGGCTCGCGCCCAGGGCGGATGCCCCACCCACGCCGGACCCTCGGATGACCCCCACGGGCTCGCGCGGGAACGACGCGCGGCGGGATGCGCCGCGCGCCACCCGCCTCGGGGGCACGGCCGCGGGTCTCGGCATCCTCCTCGCTCTCGTCGTCAGCCTCGTCCTCGTGGCCGGGTGGCATCTCACCCAGGGCACGAGCGGGGCGATCTTCGCCGACCCTGACGTGCTGTGGGGATCGCGCATCCCACGGCTCGCGGCCGGGGTCGCGGTGGGCATCGCCTTGGGCGTGGCTGGTGCGCTCATGCAGTCGCTGGCCCGTAACGCCCTCGCCTCGCCGGACACCCTGGGCGTGACCGCGGGTGCGTACCTGGCGGTCACGGCGGTGGCGGCGTTCGGCATCGCCGTGCCGATCTGGGCCTCTGGTCTCGTCGCCTTCGCGGGCGGGCTGGCCGCGGCCGTGATCGTGCTGGGGCTCGCCGGCGGAGCGGGCACTTCGACGACCCGCCTCGTGCTGGCCGGCACCGCCCTGGCGCTCGCGTTCCAGGCCGGCACCTCGGCGCTGCTCGTGCTCTTCTCCGAAGAGACCAAGGGACTGCTCGCGTGGGGCAGCGGCAGCCTGTCGCAGCTGGGGCTGGAGAGCTTTCTGCGGGCCGCTCCCGTCGTGCTCGTCGCGGTGGCGCTCGCCCTCGTGATGGCCCGCCGGTTCGACGTGCTCGCCCTCGGTGACGACACCGCCTCGTCGCTCGGGGTGCCGATCCGTTCCACGCGGGTCTTCGGCATCCTGCTCTCGGTGCTGCTCACCGCCACGGCGGTGACCCTCGCCGGCCCGATCGGCTTCGTCGGTCTGTGTGCGCCGGTGCTCGCGCGCCTGCTCGCGCGCATCGTGCCGGCGCTGGGTCGGCACCTGCTGCTCATTCCGGCGTCGGGCCTCATCGGTGCGATCGTCGTGATTCTCGCCGATGCGCTGCTGCGTGCGGTCATCGGGGCCGAAGGCGCGATCGCGGTGCCCACCGGGGTGGCGACCACAGTGCTCGGCGCGATCGTGCTCGTGGTGATGGCACGGCGCCTGCGCGACTCCGGCCCGACGCGTCGCCCGCCGAGCATCCGCTTCGGGGTGCGCAGTGACCGCCGCTTCTGGGTCGTGCTCGTCATCGGTGTCGTCGCGGTCGGTGCCGTGGTGATCGGCGGGATGCTGCTGGGCAGCACCCCGTTGCTCACCGGCGACATCCTGCTCTGGCTGCAGGGCGATGCGGCCCCGCGCATCGCCTTCGCCCTCGATGAGCGCACCCCGCGCGTGATCGCGGCGGTCACCGCCGGGGCGGCGCTCGCGCTCGCCGGCACCCTCACGCAGGCCGTCAGCCGCAACCCGCTCGCCGATCCCAGCCTGCTCGGCATCACCGGTGGCGCGGGGCTCGGTGCGGTGCTGGTGGTCACCAGCGCGACAGCATCGAACTTCGGGATGCTCGTCGCTGCCGTGGTCGGGGCCCTGCTGGCCTTCGTGCTCGTCTACGGACTGGCCTGGCGCGGCGGGCTGAGTGCCGACCGGTTCATCCTGATCGGCATCGGCGTCTCGTACGGCGCCACGGCGCTGACCACCTTCGTGCTGCTGCGCGCCAACCCGTGGGACACCCCCAAGATCTACACCTGGCTCTCGGGCACCACGTACGGCCGCATCTGGGAGCAGGTCGTGCCGCTGGCGATCGTGCTGCTGGTGGTGCTGCCGTTCGCGTTCCTGCACCGTCGCGACCTCGACATCCTGGCGATGGACGAGGACACCCCACGTCTCGTCGGCATCCGTCTTGAGCGCACCCGCCTGCTGCTGCTGGTCGCCGCTGCCATGCTGGCCGCTCTCAGCGTGGTCGCGGTGGGGGTGGTCGGGTTCGTCGGGCTCGTCGCCCCGCACGCCGCACGCGCCCTGGTCGGCTCTCGTCACACGCGTGTGATCCCGGTGGCGGTGCTGTTGGGTGCGGTGCTGGTGGGGGTGGCGGATGCCGTCGGCCGCACCATCATCGCCCCCACCCAGCTGCCCGCGGGCCTGCTGGTCGCCCTGCTCGGCGCCCCCTACTTCGTCTGGCTGCTGTGGCGGTCGCGCGACGCCTGACCCCGCCGTACCCATGTCCCACTTTCCGCCGGACATGTCCCACTTTCTGCAGAGCATGTCCCGATTCCTGCTGTTAAACCTGTGGTTTGACAGCAGATTTTGGGACATGGGTCGGTGGGCAGGAGGGATGCCAGAGGTCGGCGCTCTTGGGTGATCATAGGATTCGCATACCTCTGACATAGGCGACTCTTGTCCCCTCCTTATCGACTCTTCAGTTCGCGCTGCTCTGCTGTCACCATGGGCACCACCGCCCGCCGAGAGGACGACACCATGAGCACCGACACCGACCCGCGCTGGCTCGACGCCAACGGGGATCCGATCGACGAAGACCACCGCGGACTCGTCTACGACATCCGCACTCTCATCGATCGCCGGCGGGCGCTCGGCATCTTCGGCGGTATCGCGGCGACCACCCTGCTCGCCGCCTGCGCGCCGGCCACCTCGTCGTCCACGGCGACCGCGACGCCCACCGCGACGACCACCCCGACGACCGAGCCCACCACCGAGGCGACAACCGAGGCCACCGGACCCGTCGAAGAGGTGCCAGACGAGACCGCCGGCCCCTATCCCGGCGACGGATCCAACGGTGTGAATGTGCTCGACGATTCCGGCATCGTGCGCTCCGACATCCGCTCCAGCTTCGGCTCGTCTACCACCACCGCCGAGGGTGTGCCGCTCGAGATCGTGCTCACCGTGCGCGACGCAGCCACCGGCGCAGCCATGGTCGGCGCGGGCGTCTACCTCTGGCACTGCGACCGCGACGGCAACTACTCGCTCTACTCGCAGGCGGCGCAGAACGAGAACTATCTGCGTGGCGTGCAGGAGACCGACGACACCGGCACCGTGCGCTTCACCTCGATCTATCCCGCCTGCTACACGGGACGCTGGCCTCATATTCACTTTGAGGTATATGAAGATGTCGCAACCGCCGTCGCGACCGGGCCGATCGTCAAGACCTCGCAGATCGCCCTGCCCGCCGAGACCAATGCGAAGGTCTACGCCACGAGCGGTTACGAGCAGAGCGTGCGCACCTCATCGCAGGTGACGCTCACCAGCGACAACGTGTTCGGTGAGGATGGCGGCATCCTGCAGTTGGCGACGATGAGCGGCAGCGTGGATGCCGGGTATACCGCCGCCTTGACGATCGGAGTCTGATCGGCGCCACCATCAGCCGATTCTGAACCCCGAAGCGTAACGTCGATGCCATGACATCGGTGCCCGTCGACCCGGCCGCGATCGAGCAGGCCAGGGCGCTCCGCGATCAGTTCCAGCGGTTCCTGCGCGAGTACGAGTTCGGGATGCGTGAGGTCGAGACGAAGATCTCGATTCTGCGCGACGAGTTCACCCATAACCACGCATACAACCCGATCGAGCACGTGAAGAGTCGCGTCAAGTCACCGGACAGCATCGTCGAAAAGGTCGCCCGCAAGGGCATCGACGCCGACTTCGACGTGGTGCGGGCCGAGATCACCGACATCGCCGGGGTGCGGGTCACCTGCAGTTTCGTGAGCGACGTGTATCGCCTGTTCGACCTGCTCACCCAGCAGAACGACATCACCGTACGCGTCGTCAAGGACTACATCGCCGTGCCCAAGGAGAACGGATACCGCAGCCTGCACGCCATCGTCGAGGTGCCCGTCTTCCTGTCGACGGGCACGGTCGCGGTGCCCGTCGAGGTGCAGTTCCGAACGATCGCCATGGACTTCTGGGCGAGCCTCGAACACAAGATCCACTACAAGTTCGCCGGAGCGGTCCCGGCCGCGCTGGTGCAGAGTCTCACCGAGGCGGCCGAGACGGCCGGCGAGCTCGACCGCCGCATGGAGAGTCTGCACCGCGAGGTGCACGCCAGTAACGGTCGGGTGCTCGAAGTCTGACCCTCACCCCTCGGCGAGTGCCGAGTCGGCGGCCTCAAGCCGGTCGCGGAGCGCCGAGAACTCGACGGCTATCGGCCGCCGCCGACGGTGGCGACCACGACGTCGGGTGGGTTGCCACCGGCACGCGTGGGCTGAGCGTGCGCACCGGGGCCGAGCCTGCTCAGCCCAAGAACTCCCGGGCCGCCGTCGCCATGGCCGTCACGCCGACCTCGATCGTGGGGTGCAGCACCGGCGCGAAGAACGGCGAGTGGTTGGTGGGCACATCGCGGTCGACGGTGTCGCCGGCGACGGCCTCGGCGTACGCCGCCGGGTCGATGCCGCCCCAGAACCAGAACACCAGCGGAGCCCCGGCGTCGCGGGCGAACCACGAGACATCCTCGCTGCCGGCGTACAGCCCGGGGTCGACCACGGCGTGATCGCCGAACTCGGCCTTCATCGCGGTGATCATGCGCGCCGTGGCATCCACGTCGTTGATCGTCGCCGGCAGGCGGTGCAGCGTGCTGATCTCGGGTTCGCGCTCCGCGCCCGAGGCCATGGACTCGGCGCGAATCACCCGCTCCACCCGCTCGAGCACCTTCTCACGCAGCTTCTCGTCGGGGTAGCGCAGGCTCAGCTGCAGCGTCGCCTCGGCCGGGATGATGTTGTTCTTCGTGCCGGCGTGGAACGAGCCGACCGTCACCACCGCGAGATCGTGCGGGTCGACCTCGCGTGAGACCACCGTCTGCAGGCGCATCACCGTCGCCGCGCCCATCACGATCGGATCGATGGTCGAGTGCGGGCGCGAGCCGTGGCCGCCTCGGCCGTAGAGCACCACCTGGATGCCGTCGGATGCCGACATCTGCGGGCCCGGTCGCACGCCGATCGTGCCGGCGGGCAGGGGAGTGAGGTGCTGACCGAGCACGACATCGGGGCGCGGGACGCGCTCGAGCAGCCCGTCGTCGAGCATCGCGCGGGCGCCGGCGCCGAACTCCTCGGCGGGCTGGATGAGGACAACTGCGGTGCCCGACCACTCTTCGCGGTCGGTGACCAGTCGCTCGACGGCACCGATCATCGCGGTCACGTGCATATCGTGCCCGCACGCGTGCATGACGTGCACCGTCTTGCCCTCGGGGTCGATCCCGGTCGCGGTGGAGGCGTAGGCCAGACCGCTCTCCTCTTTCACGGGCAGGGCGTCCATGTCGGCGCGCAGCCACACCACTGGTCCGTCGCCGTTGCGCAGCACGGCGACGACGCCGGTGACGCCGACGCCCTCCTGCACCTCGAGGCCGAGATCACGCAGATGCGCGGCCGCGATACCGGCCGTGCGCGTCTCCTGGAAGGACAACTCGGGGTGCCGGTGCAGGTCGATGTAGAGGGCCTCGAGGTCGATGGTCATGCACCGAGCCTAGTCAGCCGACACGCCCGCCGTCGCCATGTGGCGGCGGTGGGCGACTGCGGGACGGAAACGATGGTCGGCAAGCGCCTTCCGACCTGCTTGGATGGGATTCGTGCGGATCACTGACGAATCCCGGTCGGCGGGCTACGGCGCCCTGCTCTGGCTGGCTCTGGCGACCTTCTCGATGGGCATCGACGGGTATGTGCTGGCGGGCTTGCTGCCCCAGATCGCCGGCGACCTGCAGGTGACCGAGGCCGCCGCCGGGCAGCTGGTGGCGATGTTCGCCCTGACCGGTGCGGTGGCCGGCCCCGTGCTCAGCGCGCTCACCGGCCGGTGGGAGCGCCGGTTCACGATCGCGGCCGCCCTGGCGGTGTTCATCATCGGCAACCTCATCGTCGGGCTCGCGCCCGATTACGCCTGGGCGATGTTCGGTCGGGTGTTCTCCGCCGTGGGCGGTTCACTGCTCAGCGCGGTCGTCAGCAGCTACGTCGTCGCCAAGGCCCCGCCGGAGCGCCGGGGCCGCGCCCTCTCGTTCGTGCTGGGCGGATGGCTCGCCGCCACCGCCCTCGGTGTGCCGCTGGGGCTGCTGCTCGGCCGCTCCGACTGGCGGGTGCCGCTCTTCCTCGTCGCCGGTGTGGGGACCGTCGCCCTCATCGGCATCCTGATCGGCGTGCCCCGCCTGCACCTGCCCGCCGTCTCCCTGCGCGAGACGCTGCGCCCGCTCGCCCGGCCCACCCTGATCGGCGGACTGCTGGTCGCGACGGGCATCATGACGGCGAGCTATCTCTGCTTCACCTACGCGACCCTCATCATCGGGCCGCGCGTCGAGGGAGCCGACGCCATGATCGCGGCGATGTTCGGCTACGGCGTCGTCAGCCTGATCGGCAACATCATCTCGGGCCGGGTCACCGACCGCTTCGCACCGGTTCGGGTGATCACCCTCATCATCTGCACGCTCATCGTCGTCGCCCTGCTCGGCACACTCGGCCTCGCCTTGCCCGGCCTCGCCGGCGCAATCGCCGCGGTCGCCTGGTTCCTCGCGACCGCCCTGTTCAACGGCGGATCGGGCGTGGCACTGCAATCGCGGCTGAGCCGCATGGCGCCCGAATCGGTCTCGCTCGTGCTCGCGCTCTACGGCAGCGCGATGGCGCTCGGGTCGGCGCTCGGCGGCATCCTCGGCGGCGCGCTGCTCACGGCCGGGCTGCCCGCAGATGGCCTGCTTCCGGCATCCGCCATCGTGCTCGGGGTGACGCTCGTGCTGCATCTCACCGTCGCCCGCGCGACCCGCGCCCCCGTCGTTACCGCCGCCTGACGCGCGCCCTGACCGCGCGCGGTGTGCAGAAACGCTGCTGAATCGCGCGATTCGGATGCGTTACTGCACACCGCGGCGAAAGCGGGGCGTCCCCAAGGCTTAGGCGCGGATGAACCAGGCGGCCGTGTCGGGCGGCAGGGCGGTGCCGGCGAACGGCTCGCTGCGCACGAGGAACTCCACACCCTCGCCGAGCTCGATCGGCTCGGTGCCGAGGTTCGCGACCACGTGCAGGTCGCCGCGGCGGAACGCCACCGCATTCGCTCCCGCGTCCTCCCACACGAGCGAGCCGTAGCCCAGCTCGCGCTCGTGGCGCAGCGCGATGAGGCGGCGGTACAGGTTGAGTGTGGAGTCCGGGTCGGATGCCTCGACGTCACGCGCCGACGCCGCCCATTCGTCGGGCTGCGGCAGCCAGGAGAGCCCGGTGTCGTTGAACCCGAAGGCCGGAGCATCCGCCGTCCAGGGGAGCGGAACGCGGCATCCGTCGCGGCCGTACCGCTCGCCGTTCGTGCGGAACCACGTCGGGTCCTGACGGAACTCGTCGGGGATCTCCATCGCCTCCGGCAGCCCCAGCTCCTCGCCCTGGTAGATGTAGGCGGAGCCGGGCAGTGCCAGCATGACGGTAGACGCCGCGCGACCGCGTGACAGACCGACCGCCGGGTCGGGCTTGCCGGCCGACTTCGGCCCGATGCCCTCACCCTGCGGGTTGTCGGCCGTGAGCGCCAGACGGCTCGCGTGGCGCACCACGTCGTGGTTCGAGAGCACCCAGGTGCTCGGCGCGCCCACGCCGCCGAAGGCGTCGAGCGAGTCGCGGATCACGGCGCGCAGGTCGGCGGCATCCCAGTGCGTCATCAGGTACGGGAAGTTGAACGTCTGGTGCATCTCGTCGGGACGCACCCACAGGGCGGTCTTCTCGAGCGTGGGCAGCCAGGCCTCGCCGGCGAGGGCGCGATCGCCGTCGTACTCGGCGAGCACCTCGTGCCAGTCGCGGTAGATCTCGTGCACGCCGTCCTGCCCCCAGTAGGGCACGTCGTCCTCGCCGCCACCCATCGAGTCGGCGTCGGTGGGGGGCATGTAGTCGGGCAGACCGTCGGCCTTGATCATGCCGTGGGCAACGTCGACGCGGAAACCATCGACGCCGCGGTCGAGCCAGAAGCGCAGGATGCTGCGGAACTCCTCACGCACCTCTTCGTTGGTCCAGTCGAAGTCGGGCTGGGTGGCGTCGAAGATGTGCAGGTACCACTGGCCCGGGGTGCCGTCGGCCTCGATCACGCGCTCCCACATGCCGCCGCCGAACACGCTCTCCCAGTTGTTCGGCGGGAGTTCGCCGTTCTCGCCCTTGCCGTCGCGGAAGATGTAGCGCGCGCGTTCGGGGCTGCCGGGCGCGGCCTTCAGCGCCTGCTGGAACCAGACGTGCTGGTCAGAGGAGTGGTTGGGCACGAGGTCGACGATGACGCGGATGCCGCGGGCGTGCGCCTGCGCGAGCAACTCGTCGAAGTCGGCGAGCGTGCCGAACAGTGGGTCGACGTCGCGGTAGTCGGTGACGTCGTAGCCGGCATCCTTCTGCGGGCTGGTCATGAACGGGCTCAGCCAGATGGCGTCGACACCGAGGTCTTTCAGGTCGTCGAGGCGGCTCGTGACGCCGGGCAGGTCGCCGATGCCGTCGCCCGAGGCGTCGGCGAAGGAGCGGGGGTAGATCTGGTAGATGACGGCGGTGCGCCACCACTCGGAACCGGGGGCTGCGAACTGTTCGAGCTGTGCCATGCGATCCACGCTAGCCGGAACGATCCTCCCCGTCGAATCGATTCGATGTTTCGGGAATGTCGGGCGCGGCGGCGCTCGTGCCCGCCTACCGGGGCGGGGTCAGGATGCCGGGAGCACCACGTTCACGGGCGGCTCGCCGGCCAGCATCCGATCGATCTGGGTGCGGATGAGCCGGGCGATGCGCGGGTTCATCGCCGTGGAGGCGCCGCCGACGTGCGGGCTGAGCAGCAGGTTCGGGGCGGTCCAGAGAGGATGCCCCGCCGGCAGCGGCTCTGGCTCGACGACGTCGAGAGCGGCGCGGATGCGGCCCGCGGTGAGCGCGGTCACCAGGGCGTCGGTGTCGACCAGGGGCCCGCGGCCGACGTTCACCAGCAGGGCGCCGGGGGCCAGGTGGCCCAGCATCTCGGCATCGAACAGGTGCTCGGTCTCGGCGCCGCCGGGCAGGCTGAGCACCACGATCTCGGCATCGGGCAGCAGCGCCGGCAGTTCGTCGACGGCGTGCACGGTCACGTCGCCGACCCCGTCGATCCGCTCGGTGCGCGCGGTGCGCGCCACGGCCGACAGCTCGACCTCGAACGGTGCCAGGCGTCGGGCGATCGCCGTGCCAACTCCGCCGAAGCCGACCAGCAACACCCGCCGGTCGGCCAGGCTCGTGGCGAACACCGGCGACCACTCGCCGCGCTCCTGCGCCAGCACGAATCGCGGCAGCTGCCGCTGCGCCGCGAGCATCAGCGCCACGGCGAGTTCGGCCGTCGAGGTCTCGTGCACGCTCGCCGCGTTCGCGAAGGGGATGCCGGCGGGCAGCTTCTGCGCCACGCCGTCGTAGCCGATCGACTGCCCCTGCACGAGCCCGACATCCACGCCTTCGAGGGCGCTCAGCGCCGAGGTGCCACCCATGTAGGGCGGCACGACGATGTCGAGCCGGCCGGCCGGCGGCGGTGTCTTCAGATCCCAGATCGTCAGCGTGACACCCTCGGGCAGGGGGCCCAGATTCTCGGCCAGGCGGGCAGTGGGGACGGTGATGTGCAGGCTCACCCTTCGACACTATCCCCGCGGCTCGCAGACGGCTCTGGTTCGCGCGCTCGCACTGCTCCACTGACCGGAATACCGGGGAGTATCCTGACGGCAGACCCGACCAAGGAGAAGACATGGTTCCCGAGATCAACTATTGGGCAGTGCTGCTGGCGATGCTTTCGAGCATGGTCGTGGGAACCGTCTGGTACTCCCCGAAGGTGTTCGGCACCCGCTGGTCGAAGCTGGCGAAGGTCGACATGGACAAGCCGGCTTCTGCCGCCGTCATGCCGATCATCACCACCGTGATCGTCAGCTTCATCACCGCCTGGGTGCTCGCGGGTGCGGCATCCATCGCCTGGCACTTCTACGGTGGCTCTTACTTCGTCAGCGCCACCGTCACGGCCGTCGCCCTGTGGGCCGGCTTCACCGCCGCACGCTTCATCACGCACGACGCCTTCGAGGGGCGTCCCACCAACCTCACCGTGATGAACATCGCGCACGAGCTCGTCACCGTCGTCGTGATGGCGATCATCATCGGCGTCTGGCCGCCCGCGCTCGGCTGAGCCGGCCTTCCCCCCCCTCTCACTCCCGTCCGCCGAGACCCCGTGTTGTCGTCCACACCCCGAGGTATGGACGACAATGACGCGGGGTCTCGGCGCTAAGACGGGGTCTCGGCGTCGGGGCGTCGACGCGGAGACAGCAAGCGCCCGCAGACGCGAGTCAGGCCCGCCCCCGCTGAGGGGGACGGGCCTGAACTCTGAGATCACTCTGCGGGGTTGGTGACCGAGATGGTCATCGTGCCGCCGGTGTTCTGCTCGGTCACGGTGATGGTCACACCGTGACCGGCCACCAGCACGCCGCCGAGCTTGTTGGCGTCGCTGTAGTAGGCGTCCTCGACGGAGTCGTCGAAGGTCGCCTGCTGCGTGCCAGGGGTCGAGCTCGCCGTCAGCGTCTGCACGGTCGCCTTCTTGCCCTTGCCGACCAGCACCTGCTTGTGCAGGCTCACCTCGTCGAGCGGGTTCGTGCCGAACGCCGCGTCGAAGGGCTGGCGACGGTTGCTGGGCATCGAGCCGTCCTCGTACACGATCGGCTCGGCGTTGGCGTCGACCGGCAGGGCGAGGCCGTGACCGAGGTGTTCGATCGTGTTGTTGTCGGTGTAGGCCTCATCGACCGCCCACACGAGCATGCCGTCCTGGAACGGGAAGTGCTCCACCCAGTCCGGACGCGTGATGCCCTCGCTGAACTGGTACGGCCCCACCTCGAGGGTCGCGTCGTAGTCGACGTACGTGCGGTTCTCGGCCAGGTAGTAGCGGTCACCCGTCGAGGTGCCGGTACCCGTGCTGATCTCGAATCCGCCCGCGGCGACCCAGCCGTTGGCGCCGCCCTCGACGTTGTCGCTGAGCAGCGTGGTGCCGCCGCTCTTGACGACGATGTCGTCGAGGAAGGCCCCCGCCAGGTGCACCCCGCCGTCGGTCTGGTACCGGAACCGGAACTGCGTGTCGGCGTTGCCACCGGGGATCGTGTAGCGCAGGGTCTTCCAGCGGTCGCGCGAGGTGTCGCTGATCGGCTTTCCGACCTGCATCCACGTGTCGCCACCGTCGACGGAGTACTCCGCGTAGAAGTAGTCGTACCCGGCCTCGATGTCGTACCAGGCCTTCGCCGTGACCGTCGCCGACTTCACCGCGCTGAGATCCAGCGTGCGGGTGAGCGTCGTGTTCAGGTCGTCGGCGCTGGAGGTCCACCAGGCGTGGCCGCCAGCGGGGTCGACGTAGTGCTTCTCGATCGTGGCATCCGGCACATCCACCACGACCGCCTGCTCCTGGCCGTCGACCTGACGGGCAGCAGGGCTGAGGGTGTACTCGCCGTTCTGACCCGGGCTCACCACGGCGTAGTCGAGCCAGCCGAGCTGCAGCTTCTCCCACGGGCCCATGTAGTTCGGGGTGGTGCCGATGTCTTCCTGGCCGTCGCCGAGCCACGAGCCGCTCGACATCAGCGTCCAGAACCCGGTCGAGTTCTCGCCGCCCGCGGTGTCGTACAGGTCGGGCAGGCCGAGGTCGTGCGCGTACTCATGGGCGAAGACGCCCAGGCCGCCGTTCTCCGGCTCGACCGTGTAGTCGCCGATCCAGATGCCGGTGTCACCGATCTGCGTGCCGCCGAACTGCGCGCCCTCGGGGCCGGCGACGCCGAAGTCGGTCGAGTTGACGTACCAGCGGTGCGACCAGATGGCATCCTCGCCCTGCGCGCCGCCGCCGGCATCCTCACCCTCGCCCGCGTGCACGGCCTGGAAGTGATCGATGTAGCCGTCGGGCTCGTCGAAGTCGCCATCGTTGTCGTGGTCGTAGCGGTCCCAGACGTCGAAGGTCGCCAGCTCCTCCTTGATCTGGGCGAGCGTGCGACCGGCCGCGATCTGCGCGTCGTACCAGGCCGTCGCCGAATCGGCGATGAACGCCCACGAGCCGCCGGTGTCCTCGACGGTGTTGTCGCCGTAGGTCGAGGCGTTGCCCGGCACCTGGACCCACTCGCTGACCTCACCGTCGACGGTGTACGCGCCGGAAGACTGCTTCTCGTAGAAGTCGGCGAACGACTGGCCGCTGCCGAAGAACAGCTCGCGGTAGTAGTCGGGGTTGAAGTCGGCCTGCCAGTGCGTGCTGTTGTTCACGCTCCGGTCGGGCTGGGGAATCTCGTTGTGCAGCGGGCCGGGCACAGTGCCGAGCTTTCCGCTGCCCTGGTCGCCGAACTCGGCGAGGATCGTGAAGAGCCGGCCCGTGCCGCTCACCGTCGCCTGGTAGTACTTGTCGCCGTCGTCGTTCAGGGCGACGACGCCGTCTTCATTCGGTGAGGCCTTGCCCGAGAGGATCAGCTCCTGGGCCACCTTGCGACGCTCGTTCTGTCGATCGGTGAGGGGGCCGGGGTGGTCGTCCTGACGCTGGGCGGATGATCCGCCGGAGTCGTCAGCCGGTGGGGCCGCCAGTGCGGGTGGCATCATCACGGCGCCGGCGACGATCGTCGCCCCTGCGGTGGATGCGGCGAGGATGCCGCGGGTACGTCGTTTCACGTTCACTCCTATGTGCGCTGGCCCGGGATCGCCGGGCACGACGTCGCCAAGCTACCACCCGGTGACGCGCGGAGAAACGGGTTGTGAAACGGCCCGCGAGTGTGGAAGAGGTCAGGCGGCGGCGCGGGCGACAGCCGCGATCGCGCTGGTGAAGAAGTTCAGGCCGTCGACGCCGGAGCGCATCGCTGCCGGGGTGTTCGGGCCGAAAC
This sequence comes from Microbacterium istanbulense, assembly GCF_037204145.1. Classification (NCBI taxonomy): domain Bacteria; kingdom Bacillati; phylum Actinomycetota; class Actinomycetes; order Micrococcales; family Microbacteriaceae; genus Microbacterium; species Microbacterium istanbulense. The sequence goes on along the minus strand of NZ_JBBDGN010000005.1, from coordinate 103,890 downwards.
CCGCCTCGACGGCATGCTCGGGGTGCGGCATGAGGCCCACCACATTGCCGCGCTCGTTCGTGATGCCGGCGATGTCGCGCAGCGACCCGTTCGGGTTCACGCCGAGGTAGCGGAACGCCACCTGGCCCTCGCCCTCGATGCGGTCGAGCGTCTCGTCGTTGGCGATGTAGCCGCCGTCGGCGTTCTTCAGCGGGATGATGATCTCCTGGCCGGCGGTGAAGCCGCTGGTCCAGGCGGTGTCGGCGTTCTCGACGATCAGGCGCTGATCGCGGCGCACGAAGTGCTGGTTGTCGTTGCGGATGAGGCCACCGGGCAGCAGGTGCGCCTCCACGAGCATCTGGAATCCGTTGCAGATGCCGAGCACGGGCATGCCGGCCGCGGCGGCATCCTTCACCTCTGCCATGATCGGCGAGAGCGCGGCGATCGCGCCGGCCCGCAGGTAGTCGCCGTAGCTGAAGCCGCCGGGCAGCACGAGGGCGTCGACGCCTTCGAGGTCGTGTGATCCGTGCCAGAGAGCGACGGGCTCGGCGCCGGCCACGCGGATCGCGCGCTGCGCGTCGCGGTCGTCCAGCGAACCGGGGAAGGTGACGACCCCGATGCGGACGGTCACTCGACCACCTCGACGCCCACGACGTCTTCGATGACGGAGTTCGAGAGCACCTCGTCGGCCAGGCGACGGGCCTCGGCGAGCAGCTCGTCGGTGACCTCGCCCTCGACGGTCAGCTCGAAGCGCTTGCCGATGCGCACATCGGAGAAGCCCTCGACGCCCAGGCGGGCGAATGCGCCGGAGACAGCCTTCCCCTGCGGGTCGAGCAGTTCGGACTTGGGCATGACGTCGACGACGATGGTGGGCATGAACGGCTCCGGGAGTCGTGGGCGAGAGACACGAGCAGTCTACCGCTGTATGAAGGCCGCACCGTCGCCGCTTGCGTCGGCAGCGACGGTGCGGCGAGGGGGAAGACCCGGGCGGAGGCGAACCCCCGTTGCTCCGACCGGGTGGGCCGAGATCTCCCCAGAAGACTCGACTCGTATGCCGCCCAAGCCATGGCGGCAGGACGCACTCCCTCATCAGCAGGTTAGAGTCAACACACCCGAAAGCGCACCGTGGAGAGTTCGGCCCGATCTGACTCTCCAAGAAGAGGATGACGATGAAGCTCAGCGAACTCGCTGAGAGCAGCGGCGCGAGCGCGTCCACTCTCAAGCATTGGATCCGGGTGGGCGTGCTGCCCGCCGGCCGACTGCGGAACAAGACGACGGCCGTCTATGACCAGAGTCATCTCGATCGCGCGCTGCTCATCCGTGCGATGAGAGAGGAGCATGGGGCATCCCTCGATGAGGTGCGCACCCTCACCACCCTCATCGACACGGAGGGCACGACGACCGTCGAGGTCATGAACGCATGCCAGGAGTTCATCTGGGGCATCCCGAACGACGTCGCCACCGACGATGCCTACGAGCCGTTCCGGGAGCGCACCTACGAGCTGATGCGTCGGCGCGGCTGGCGCGGCTACCCCGGTGCGGCCGAGCGCGGCATGACCCACGCGCTGGCCGTCGCGAGTGAGGTGGGGCTGGACTACGACGTCGAGCGACTCATGGAGTACGCCGACGCCGTCGAGCCGCTCGCCACCAAGCACGTCGCGGCGCTCGGCCCCGGATCGGCCGATGTCATCGCCCGGCGGATGCTGGCGGTCGTGACCGCCAGGGCGCGCCAGCTGTTGGCGATCAGCAACCTCGCGCACGCGGCCGTCTCGGTGCGTGGCGCCATCGAACGCGGTGATCTGCCGCCGCAGGCGGCGATGCCCCCGGCTCCTGAGGAGACGAAGGCATCCTGAGCCGCTCCGGTTAGGAGTGGAAGACGGTGTGCAGGTCGCCGATGAGTTCGCGGCCGCCCAGGCCCTCGATCTCGAACAGCACGCTGATGCCGGAGACCGTGCAGCCGACCTGCTCGACGAGCTGACGGCCGGCGGCGAGCGTGCCGCCGGTGGCGAGCACGTCGTCGATGAGCAGCATCCGGGTGCCGGCCGGGAGGTCGTCGTGCATCTCGATCGTGGCGGTGCCGTACTCGAGGGCGTAGTCGACGGATGCCGCGGGCCGCGGCAACTTGCCGGCCTTGCGGATCGGCACGAACCCGACCCCGGCGGCGATCGCCGCTGCACCGGCGAGGATGAACCCGCGGGCCTCGATGCCGGCGACCACGTCGAAGGTGCCCTCGAACGGGGCAAGGAGCGCCTCGGTCGTCGCCTTCAGCGCCGCGGCGTCGGTCAGCAGCGGGGTGATGTCGCGGAACAGGATGCCGGGCTCGGGGTAGTCGGGGATCTCACGGATGAGACCGGCGGCGCGGACGAGTTCGGGAGACAGCTCGGTGGTGGGCACCGGGCAAGATTACTCCGGCCGTGACTTGCTGTGCTCTGATGACAGTCTTTGCCATCGGAGATATCCTTGACCGATGAGCACCATGAACGTCTCGCTTCCGGCATCCATGAGGGATTACGTCGATCAGCGCGTCGCTCAGGCCAACTACGGCTCGGCAAGCGAGTACGTGCGTGACCTGATCCGGCGCGATCAGGCGCGCAGTGATCTGCGCGAACGTGTTCTGCTCGGGGCCGAGTCGCCACTGGTGACAGAGTCGACGGAGGATCTCTTTACGCGTCTGCGGGGCGCGGCAGGCGCATGAGTCTGCCTCTGCGTCGCAGGTCGCTCGCAGACGCAGATGTCGAGGACGCCGTTGCCTGGTACATCTCAGAGGCCGGTCCGGACGTCGCACTCGACCTCGTCGACGACATTGAGCGCGCCTATGAACTCATCGCCCAGAACCCCGGTATCGGGTCGATGCGGATCGGGCTGGAGATCGGCATCCCTGCGCTCCGCACCTTCACCCTGGAGCGCTTTCCGTATGCGATCTTCACCATGGAGTACGCCGACCGCGTCGAGGTGTGGCGGGTGCTGCACACGTCGCGCGACCTTGGTTCGTTGCTGAACGACGAGTAGGTCTGCACCTCCCGCTGGGGCTGCCGCGGATGGAAAGATGTCTTCATGACTCGCGCCTTCCCCGAAGACTTCCTGTTCGGCGTCGCCACGGCGGCTTACCAGATCGAAGGGGCGGCGTTCGAAGACGGCCGCACCGCCTCCATCTGGGATGCGTTCGCTCGCGTGCCGGGCGCCGTGTTGAACGCCGACAACGGTGACGTGGCCTGCGATCACTATCACCGCTACCCGCAGGATGTCGCGCTGATGAAGGACCTCGGGCTGCAGGTATACCGCTTCTCGACGTCATGGTCGCGCGTGCGCCCTGACGGCGGTCCGGTGAACCCCGCCGGCATTGACTTCTACAGCCGTCTCGTCGACGAACTGCTCGAGGCCGACATCATGCCCTGGCTCACGCTGCACCACTGGGACATGCCGCAGGCGCTGGAGGAGAAGGGCGGCTGGACGAGCCGCGACACGGTCGACCGGTTCGTCGAGTACGCGCTCAGCGTGCACGATGCGCTCGGCGACCGGGTGCAGCACTGGACGACGCTGAACGAGCCGTGGTGCTCGTCGTTCCTCTCTTATACGGCCGGCGCGCACGCGCCCGGTCGGTACGGCGTCGGCGACGGGATGCTCGCCGCACATCATCTGCTGCTCTCGCACGGCCGCACGGTGCAGGCGCTGCGCGAGCGGGCTCCGGAGCTTTCGCAGGGCATCACGCTGAACCTCACGGTGGCGGATGCCGCCGACCCTGCCGACCCGGCGGATGTGGATGCCGCGCGGCGCATCGACGGACAGTTCAACCGCTGGTTCCTCGACCCGATCTTCCGCGGCAGCTATCCGGCCGACATCGTGGAGGACTTCCGCGCGGTCGATCCCGACGCGGTGGCGCGCTGGGAGGATGCCGTGCAGCCGGGCGACCTGGAGGCGATCTCCACCCCGCTCGACGCGCTGGGCGTGAACTACTACCACGGCGAGATGCTCTCCGGGCATCCGCAGGGCACGGGCGGGACGCCGCACGATGGCGGCGATCTGGCCCGCCCGGTCGGCAACCCGTTCCCCTCGCACGAGGGCATCCACTGGGTCGAGCGGGGCCTGCCGCGCACGGGCATGGACTGGGAGGTGCAGCCCGAGGGGCTGACCCGCCTGCTGGTGCGCGTCGCAGAGGAGTACGCCCCCGGCGTCGCCCTGTACGTGACCGAGAACGGCGCCGCCTACGACGACGCGGTGGGCGAGGATGGCGTGGTCCACGACGCCGATCGGCTCGCGTTCCTGCAGGCCCATCTCGGCGCGAGCCTGGACGCGATCGAGCAGGGCGTCGACCTGCACGGCTACTTCTACTGGTCACTGATGGACAACTACGAGTGGTCGTGGGGTTACGAGAAGCGCTTCGGCATCGTGCGCGTCGACTACGACACGCTCGAGCGCACCGTGAAGGACAGCGGCGCCGAGTACGCCCGCATCATCGCCGCCCGCGCCCTCTGACCCGTCTTCCCCGCGGCATCCGGGATCCCCGTCTGCCCGCCTGGCCGCACCGTGTCCCACTTTTCGCAGGACATGTCCCACTTTCTGAAGAGCATGTCCCAAATTCTGCTGTGAAACCGGCGGTTTAACAGCAGAAAGTGGGACACGGTGTGGCGGGAGCGGCGGTCGGAGGGGGATGCAGGACGGCGGATGCGGGACGGCGGATGCGGATGCCGGACGGCGGATGCGGATGCGGATGCGGATGCGGGGCCCGGCCAGAAGACCGGACCCCGCGAGGGTCTGACGAACTGCTCAGACGAGCGGCGGGTCAGTTTCCGTAGAGCGCGACGACACCGGCACGGTCGGTGCTGGTCATCGACAGGTCATCCGACGAACCGTTGCACTGCGGGTAGTGCATGATCGACGAGGAGTCGTACGGGGTCAGCGGACGCCAGTTGTTGTCCTCGAAGCACGTGCCCGATTCGGGGCGGGTGTGCTCGTGGCGGAAGCCCAGCACGTGACCCAGCTCGTGGCCGATGATGTTGGTCGGCGTCCACGAGCCGGAGCTCCAGATCGAGTCATCGATGAGCACGTTCTGCTGGCGATCCGGCGTGCTGGGGAAGAAGGCCCGCGCGATGTACTGCGTGGTGGCTACCGGCTCGACCGAGAACACGACGGCGTTGTTGCGCGTGGTGCACTTGCTGTCGTTGCTGGGCAGGTAGACGAAGTTGATCTTCGACGAGGCCGCCTCCCACAGAGCGGCGCCGCTCTGCATGGCGTTGACGACGTCGGCGTGACGCGTGCCGAACTTGGTGCTCACGCAGTAGGTCAGGTTACTCACCTTCGACGCCGACCACTTGTCATCGATGCCGCTCACCGTGTTGACGATGAGTCCATCGGTGAGGGTCGCAGGCCCCATGAGCTTGTCGTAGAAGGCCCGCAGGTCGCTCTGCCCCGAGACGACCTCGTCGCCGTTGACGACGTAGCTGCCGTCGACGTCACGGAAGGTCGACGCCTTGAACTCCTGGTACGAAGGCGCGTCGGTGTCATCCGCCGGCGTCGCCGCGGCGGCCGGCAAGACGCATCCGATCGCGAGTGCGGCGGCCGCGGTGGCGGCGAGGGCGAGGGTTCTCCTGAGTCGCATACAGTGCTCCTTTTGAACTGTGCGATGAGCGCCCACCTGGTCGGCGAGCGCACTTCTAGCCGGGGAGGTGAGCACCTTTGCGTCACCTGTGAGGCTGAAGCCCGCCCACCGTAACCAGGGTGAAATATCGGTGTCAAGCAGTCGCGGGGCGTGCCGGAAAAGTTTCTGTGCCGAGGTGAAAAACCCCTATCCGGCCCAGATCGAAGGAATCGCCGACGCTCTCGCAGATACGCGGATCAGCCGTTTCCCATGCGAGCGAAGGCGCCCAGCACGCTGCGCTCGGAGGCGATGAGATAGCGCTCGAGTTCGTCTGCGGCGGCCTGTGGACCCCGCTCGACGAGTGCCGTCAGCACGGCGCGGTTCTTGCGCACGAACGGCTCGTGCAACGACCGCGGATCGTCGATCTTGAGGAACGCCAGCCGCAGCTCGGCGGCCACGTCACTGTACGTACGTGCGAGCCGGGGGCTGTCGGCGAGGTCGACGATCGCGAGGTGGAAGGCCATGTTGGCGCTGCCCACGCGCTGCCAATCCTCCGCCGGCAGATGTTCTTCCGCTTCGGCCAGCGCCTGCCGCATCCGCTGCACGGCAGGATGCTCGGGCTCTGACTCCCGCAGCGCCGTGCATTCGATCACGCGCCGCACGCGATAGATGTCGACGACGTCGGCGATCGTGGGCGAGGCGACCGACACCCCGCGGTGGGGGATGTGCTCGACCAGGCCCTGCTCGCTCAGCACGCGGAACGCCTCGCGCAGTGTGTTCCGTGAGACATCGAAGCGCTCGGCGAGAGCAGACTCCGACAGCCGCGACCCGGGGGCGAACTCGCCCGCGATGATGTGCTGTCGCAGCTCGTCGGCGAGCACGCGCTGGGGGACCATGCCCTCATGTTAGGCGGACTCCGCAGCATCCGTCCCACGTCATCCGAAAAATTGTTGAACAATATTGAAGGTAGTGTTCTACACTCGGTGTCATCCGACACCCACCAACGACGATGGGATCCCCCTTGACCGAGCAGACCTCTGCGCCCGTCTCCCCCGAAGACGAGGCGCGCATCGCCACCGCGAAGAAGCGGATCGGCCGCAGCGCCGTCATCGGCGCGATCTTCCTCATGGCCACCAGTGCCATCGGACCGGGCTTCATCACCCAGACCGCCACCTTCACCGCGCAGCTGGGAGCGGCGTTCGCCTTCGCCATCCTCGTCTCGGTGCTCATCGACATCGCCGTGCAGCTCAACGTCTGGCGCATGATCACCTCATCCGGAAAGCGCGCCGGTGAACTCGCCAACAGCGCGATCCCGTTCTCCGGCCACGTCATCGCCGCACTCGTGATCATCGGTGGCCTGGCCTTCAACATCGGCAACATTGCCGGCGGCGGCCTCGGCCTCAACGCCCTGCTCGGCATCGACCCGAAGGTCGGCGGGCTGCTCACCGGAGCGCTCGCGATCATCCTGTTCCTGATCAAGAAGGCCGGACGCGTGATGGACGTCGTGCTGGTCGTGCTCGGCGTCGGCATGATCGTGATGACCCTCGTCGTCGCGTTCATCTCGCAGCCGCCTGTCGGCGACGCGCTCCGGCAGACCTTCGCGCCCGACACCCTCAACTTCGCCACCATCACCACGATCGTCGGCGGCACCGTGGGTGGCTACATCACCTACTCCGGCGCGCACCGCTACCTCGACTCGGGCCACACAGGCCCCGAGCACGCGGGCCCGGTCATGAAGGCGGCGGCCAACGGCATCCTCGTCACCGGCATCATGCGGTACGTGCTGTTCCTCGCGATCCTCGGCGTCGTGGCATCGGGTGTGACCCTCGACCTCACCAGCCAGGCCGCCAACCCGGCCGGTCAGGCGTTCGGCGCGGTACTCGGCGACGCGGGTCTGCGCATCTTCGGTGCGATCTTCTGGGCCGCGGCGATCAGCTCGGTGATCGGCGCCGCCTACACCTCGGCGACCTTCCTCTCGACGTTCACCCGCCGCCTCGCCGTGGGGTGGCCGCTGCAGCTGGCGACCGTCGCGTTCATCGTCGTCTCGCTCATCGTCTACCTGTCGATCGGCACCGCGCCGGCAGCGATCCTGGTGTTCGTCGGCGGGTTCAACGGCCTGATCCTGCCGATCGGCCTCACCGTGTTCATGTACATCGGCTGGTTCCGCCGCGACCTGCTCGGCACGAAGAAGTACCCGCTGTGGCTGCTCATCGCCGGTACTGTCGTGACGGCGTTGACCTGGTACATGGGCGCCGTCTCGGTCGGCCCGATCTTCGCCTTCCTCGGAATGGGAGCATGACATGGCATCCATCGATCTGAACTCCGACCTGGGCGAGAACGTGCCTGGACGCATCGTCAGCGATGATGCGGCGATGCTCGAGATCGTCACCAGCGCGAACGTCTCGTGCGGATTCCACGCCGGCAGCCCCGAGGGCATCCGCGAGACCCTGGCCGCGGCGGTGGCGGGCGGTGTCGTCATCGGCGCGCACCCGGGCTACCGCGACTATGAGAACTTCGGACGCACGGCCATGGACCTCGATTCGGCCACGCTGCAGGCGCACGTCGAATACCAGCTGGGTGCGCTCATCGGTCTCACCGCGGCGGTCGGCGGACGCGTCGCGTACGTCAAGCCGCACGGTGCGCTCTACAACACCATCGCCCGCGATGAACGCCAGGCAGCTGATGTCGTCGCCGCGGTCCGGGCGATCGAGCCCGATCTCGTGCTGCTCGGGCTCGCCGGCGGCGTGGTGCTCGATGTCGCCGAGCGGGCGGGACTCCGCGTGGCCGCCGAGGCCTTCGCCGACCGGGCGTATCAGCCCGACGGGCAGCTCGTCTCGCGCACGCAGGACGGCGCTGTGCTGCACGACCCCGTCGCGGTCGCCGAGCGGATGGTCCGGTTCGCCGAGGAGGGCGTCATCCGAGCCATCGACGGAACCGATGTGCGCGTGGACGCGCAGTCGATCTGCGTGCACGGCGACAGCCCGGGTTCGGTCGCGATGGCAGCAGAGACCAAGCGGATGCTGCACGACGCCGGCATCACGATCGCCCCCTTCGCCTGATGCGCATCCTCACCGCATCCGATCGTGCGCTGCTCGTCGAGGCCGCCGACCTCGACGAGGCGATGCGCCTGAACCTCGCGTGGGACGGCGTGCCCGGTGTGGTCGAGCGCATTCCCGGCGCGCGGACGGTGCTGGTGAGATTCGATCCCGTGCGCGTGTCGGCGGCGGCGCTCGCCGACGTGCTCGCGGCGACGACAGCGGATGCCGCAGGCGCCGGCGCTGCCCGCGAGGTGACCGTGCCCGTGCGCTATGACGGCGAGGATCTCGCCGAGGTCGCGACGCTGCTGGGCGTATCCGCATCTGACGTCGTGGGCCGGCATCTCGCGGCCGACTGGCAGGTGGCGTTCTCGGGCTTCGCGCCCGGGTTCGGATACGCGGTCAGCGGTGACGCGCTGTTCGATGTGCCCCGCCGCTCCTCGCCTCGCACCCGCGTGCCGGCCGGCTCGGTCGCGCTCGCCGGGCACTTCACCGGCGTATATCCGCGCGAGAGCCCCGGTGGCTGGCAGCTCATCGGCCGGACGGATGCCGTGATGTGGGACATCGACCGCGATCCTCCCGCCCTGCTCTCGCCCGGCACCCGCGTGCGTTTCGTGCGCGCCGAGCGGGAGATGGTGGAGGTCCCTGAGCGAGCGCAGCGAGACGAAGGGTCTGAGCGCCCTTCGTCTCGTCGCTTCGCTCCTCGTTCAGGGACCGTGCAGGCAGACGAAGGGTGGGTCGCTGAGCTTGTCGAAGCGCCCCGCCCGGCCGTCGAGGTCGTCCGGCCGTCGCTGCAGCTGCTCATCCAAGACCTCGGCCGCCCCGGCCATGCGGCGCTCGGCGTCTCGGCATCCGGTGTCGCCGATCGCACCGCGCTGCGCGACGTGAACCGTGCCGTCGGCAACGCGGCGACCGCCGCGGTGCTCGAAAGTGTCGGCGGCGCCGTTCTGCGTTTCCGCGGCGCGGGGGTCGCCGCCGTCGCCGGAGCGATCGGCGCCCTCACGCTCACCGACGTCGAGGGCACCGCTCGCCCCATCGCGCACGGCGTCCCGTTCGCGACCGTCGACGGTGACGAGCTGCACCTCGGCGCTCCCGAGCGTGGCCTGCGCTATGTGATCGGGGTGCGCGGCGGCATCCGTTCGGCCGCGTCCCTCGGCAGCACGGCATCCGACACCCTCGCCGGTCTCGGCCCCGCACCCCTCAACGCGGGCGACGTCGTCGAGATCGGCACGGATGCTCCGCATGCCGTCGACCCGTATCCCCAGCTGCGCTCGCTGCCGGCATCCGGTGATCTCGTCGTCCTCGACATCACCCTCGGGCCGCGCGAGGACTGGTTCACGCCCGCCGCTCTCGCCACCCTGACCGACCAGGAATGGGTGGTCACGCCGCGTTCTGACCGGGTGGGCATCCGCCTGCACGGCGAGCGTTCGCTGGAACGAGCCGTGCCTGGCGAGCTGCCGAGCGAAGGCGCCGTCACCGGGGCCATCCAGGTGCCTGCCGACGGGCAGCCCGTGCTGTTCCTGCCCGACCATCCGCTCACCGGGGGATACCCGATCATCGGTGCGCTGACCGATTGCTGTCTGGACCTCGCCGGGCAGTTGCCGCCGGGGGCGCGCATTCGGTTCCGGGTCGCGGCGCCGGGAGCGGCCGTCGGATGCCGGGGAGCGGATGCTGCCGACGCGGCGTGTCCGCCCTCGACACGCCGTGCTGACGCCGAACCGTCCCTGAAATCCGACACGGATGCCGCGCCTGCAGCATCCACCACCCGCCGCGCACGGCGCGCCTCGCAGACCGCCACCGGGGAAGGACTCCCGTCATGACCAGCATCCTCATCGCCAACCGGGGCGAGATCGCCGTCCGCGTGATTCGCGCGTGCGCCGAGGCCGGGTACACCTCGGTTGCCGTCTACGCCGATCAGGATGCCGATGCACTGCACGTCCGTCTGGCAGACGAGGCTGTGGGGCTCGGCGGGACGACCGCCGCCGACAGCTACCTGTCGATCGACGCCATCCTGCGGGCGGCCGAGATCGCCGGCGCGGATGCCGTGCATCCCGGGTACGGATTCCTGTCGGAGAGCGCCGCGTTCGCGCGCGCCGTCGAAGCGGCCGGCCTCGTCTGGATCGGCCCGACCCCCGAGAGCATCGACGCCCTGGGCGACAAGATGACCGCCCGCCGCATCGCGCAGCGCGTGGGCGCGCCGCTCGCCGCCGGCACGGATGAACCCCTCTCAGGCCCCGCCGAGGCGGTCGCCTTCGCCGAGCAGCACGGCCTGCCGATCGCGATCAAGGCCGCATTCGGCGGCGGCGGGCGAGGGCTCAAGGTCGTCCGCGAGCTCGACGAGGTGGCCGAGGCGTTCGACGCGGCTACTCGCGAGGCGATCGTCGCGTTCGGGCGGGGCGAGTGCTTCGTCGAGCGCTTCCTCGAAAGCCCCCGGCACATCGAGGTGCAGGTGCTCGGTGACGGACGCGGCGGCGTGATCGCCGTCGGCGACCGCGACTGCTCGATGCAGCGTCGCAATCAGAAGCTCATCGAAGAGGCCCCGGCGCCGGGGCTGACCGCCGAGCAGCGCGAGCGCCTGCACGATGCCGCCCGCCGGATCTGCGGTGAGGTCGACTATCGCGGGGCAGGCACGGTGGAGTTCCTGCTCGCGGCCGACGGCACGATCTCCTTCCTCGAGGTGAACACGCGCCTGCAGGTGGAGCATCCGGTCACCGAGGAGGTCACCGGCGTCGACCTTGTCCGCGAGCAGTTCCGGATCGCGTTCGGTGACGGGCCCTCGCTGACGCAGACGCCGCGCGTGCGCGGGCACGCCTTCGAGTTTCGGATCAACGCCGAAGATCCCGGGCGCGGGTTCCTGCCCAGTCCCGGTCGCGTCGAGGTGCTGCGCGTTCCGGGCGGGCCAGGCGTGCGCTGGGACAGCGGCATCGAGGCAGGGGATGCCGTGCAGCCGGCGTTCGACTCGATGATCGCGAAGCTCATCGTGCACGCCGACACGCGGGACGACGCACTCGTGCGGGCCCGCCGCGCGCTGCGTGAACTCGACGTCGAGGGGCCGGCGACCGTGATCGGCTTCGACCGGCTCGCGATCGAGCAGCCCGAGTTCGCGACGGCGACGTTCGCCGTGCACACGCAGTGGATCGAGTCGGCCCTCATGTCGCGCATCGAGCCGCAGCTGCGCCCTGCGGCGGTGACGGATGCTGCGCTTGCCCGGTTCCCGGTGGAGATCGACGGCCGGCGGGTGATGCTCGGTGTGCCGCTCGGCCTGCTGGCCGGCTTCGCCGGTGCGGAGACCGAGCCGGAGGCTGCCGGTCAGACGGATCCCGGCGAACTGCGCTCACCCGCCCCCGGAACCCTGGTGCGCTGGCTCGTGGACGACGGCACCGAGGTCGCTGAGGGCGATGCCGTGGCGGTGCTGGATGCCATGAAGATGGAGACCGCGGTGGTCGCCCACCGCAGCGGAGTGCTGGCCCACGTGGCATCCGTCGGTGCCGTGCTCGCTGCCGACGCCCCCCTCGCCCACATCGCCTGACCCCGGGGCATCCACCCCCCTTGTCCCACTTTCTGCTGTACGTGTCCCACTTTTCGCAGAGCATGTCCCAAAAAGCGCTCCTAACCGGGTGGTTTGGGAGCGCTTTTCGGGACATGGATGCCCGGGGACGGGAGGATGCCCGGGGTGGATGGGTGCCCCGGGGCGGATGGGTGCCCGGGGGTGGGAGGATCAGGCCGGGTCGCCACCCAGAGGGCCGACGGCGGGGATGGGGCCGCCGTCATCCGCACCGGTCTGGCGCCAGCGGGCCACCGCATTGCCCAGGTGGTAGATCACCAATGCAGCGACGGTGCCGAGCACGATCGCTCCGAGCTGGAACGCGCCCCAACTCATCGCGAATCCGGCGATCGCGATGACGAACGACACCGCGACGGTGTACTGGTTGACCGGGCGTGAGAAGTCCACGCGGTTGTCGACCCAGATCTTGATGCCGATGACGCCGATGAGGCCGTACAGCGCGGTGGTCACGCCGCCGAGCACCCCGGGCGGGATGGTGTTGAAGATGACGCCGACCTTGGGCGAGAACGCCAGCAGGATCGCCACGGTTCCGGCCACCCAGTACGCGGCGGTCGAGTAGACGCGGGTCGCCGCCATCACGCCGATGTTCTCGCCATAGGTGGTCGTGCCCGAACCGCCGAAGCTGCCGGCGATCGTGGTCGCGAGGCCGTCGGCGATGAGCGCGCGGCCGGTGTGCTTGTTGATGGCCGGGTCTTCGGTCATGGTGGCAACGCCGCGCACATGACCCACGTTCTCGGCGATGAGCACGAGCACGACGGGCAGGAACATCGGCACGAGCGCCCAGGCCGACGGGTCGGCGAAGGATGCGAGGTGGAACTCCGGGAGGCCGATCCAGGCGGCATCCGCCACGGCCGAGAAGTCGATCTGACCGGTGACGGCAGCGATGACGTACCCGACGATCACGCCGAGGAAGATCGAGATGCGGCCGAGGAACCCGCGGAACAGCACGCTGAACAGCACGACGGCCGCGAGCGTCACGGTGGCGAGCTCGGGCTGCAGCTTGTAGTTGTTCCAGGCCGCGGGGGCGAGGTTGAAGCCGATCAGCGCCACGATCGACCCGGCCACCACGGGCGGCATGAGCTTGTCGATCCAGCCGGTGCCGACCGCCTGCACGAGGAATCCGATCGCGGCGAGCAGCACACCGGCGGCGGCGACACCGACCAGGGCTTGCGCGATCTGCTCGCCGGTCTCGAGCGCCTTGCCGCTGTTGACCGCCGTGATCGGAGCGATGAACGCGAACGACGAACCGAGGTAGCTGGGCAGGCGGTTGCGGGTGAGCAGCAGGAACAGCAGGGTACCGACGCCCGAGAACAGCAGGGTCGTCGAGACCGGGAAGCCCGTGATGATCGGCACGAGGAACGTGGCGCCGAACATGGCGACGACGTGCTGGGCGCCGATCGCGATGGTGGCGGGCCAGTTCAGGCGCTCATCGGGGGCGACGACCTGGCCGGGCGCGACGGTACGTCCGTCGCCGTGAATCTTCCACAGCGGCATGGGGCTCTCCTAGGGATTGGAGCGGTGGGGGATGCTGGAGAAACACTATCGACCGGCGGATGCTGACGCGTATCAGAGACGAAGGATGCCGCGCCCGGCGCGTCGGGGCGCGACACGCCGGGCGGGGCCATCTGATCCCTCAGACCCGACACTGCGGCGGGATCCGACACTGCGGCGGCATCCGACGGCGCGACGACATGGCCGCCGCCGCGGGTACTACGCGGTGAGCCGCTCGATCAACTCGCGGTAGCGACCGGCGGTGCGCTCGACGATCTCGTCGGGGAGTGCGGGCGGCTCGCCCTGCTTGTCCCAGTTGGATGCCAGCCAGTCGCGCACGATCTGCTTGTCGAAGCTTGCCATCCGCTCGGCCGGGGTCGTGCCGGTGTTCCACGCGTCAGCATCCCAGTACCGCGACGAGTCGCTGGTGAGAACCTCATCGGCCAGGCGCAGGGTGCCGTCGGCATCCGTCCCGAACTCGAACTTGGTGTCGGCGAGGATGAGCCCGTGCTCCTCGGCGATCGCCGCGGCCTGCGTGTAGATCGCGAGTGACGTGTCGCGCAGTCGCGCGGCCATTTCGGGGCCGACCAGTTCTTCCGCACGCTCGAAGGTGATGTTCTCGTCGTGCTCGCCCATGGGTGCCTTGTACGCGGGGGTGAACAGGGGCTCGGGCAGTCGGTCGCCGTTCTCGAGGCCCACCGGAAGGGGGATGCCGCATACCGTTCCCTCGGCGACGTACTCGGCCCATCCGGTGCCGGTGAGGTATCCGCGCACGACGCACTCGATCGGCAGCATCTGCAGTGACTGGGCGAGCATGGCTCGGTCGGCGACGACGGCGGGGATCTCGCCGTCGGCCAGATGGTTGGGAATCTCGTCGAGCTGGTCGAACCACCACCGGCTGAGCGTGGTGAGCAGGGCCCCCTTCTCGGGGATGCCGGGGGAGAGCACGAAATCGAACGCGCTCACCCGGTCTGATGCGACGACGAGGATGCGGTCATCGCCCGGGTCTTCGGAGGCGTACAGGTCGCGCACCTTTCCGGAGTAGACGTGCCGCCAACCGGGGATGCTCTGCGCTTCGCTCACGTGTTCATTATCGCGGGTGCGCGGCGCCCTCAGTGCGGGGGCGGATCTTCGCCCCCGGGTGTACCGTTGCTCGGTGACTTCACCTGCGGCATCCGACACTTCCACGCGCAAGCCGTGGCCGGCCCTCTGGGCCCTGGTCATCGGGTTCTTCATGATTCTGGTCGACACGACGATCGTGTCGGTGGCGAACCCGGCGATCAAGGCCGCGCTCGATCCGGACACGAACAACCTCGACAACGTCGTATGGGTCACCAGCGCCTACCTGCTCGCCTATGCGGTGCCGCTGCTCATCACCGGGCGGCTGGGTGATCGGTTCGGGCCGAAGAACATCTACCTCATCGGCCTGGCGATCTTCACGCTCGCGTCGCTGTGGTGCGGTCTGTCCACGACGCTCGAGATGCTGATCATCGCCCGCGCCGTGCAGGGCTTCGGTGCGGCCTTCATGACGCCGCAGACGATGGCCGTCATCACCCGCACGTTCCCCGCCGATCGTCGTGGCGCGGCCATGGGCCTTTGGGGTGCGACGGCCGGCGTGGCTACTCTTGTCGGGCCGCTGCTCGGCGGCGTGCTCGTCGACGCCCTCGGCTGGGAGTGGATCTTCTTCGTGAACATCCCCGTCGGCATCGTCGGTTTCGTGCTCGCCGCCATCCTCGTGCCGCGTCTGAAGACGCACCCGCACCGTTTCGACCTGGTCGGCGTGGTGCTCAGCGCGGCGGCGATCTTCCTCATCGTGTTCGGTCTGCAGGAGGGGGAGAAGTTCGACTGGGGCACGATCACCGGGCCGATCACCGTGTGGGGGCTGATCATCTCCGGCGTCGTGCTGCTGGCGGTGTTCATCGTGCAGCAGCGCTACACCCGCAGCGAGTCGCTCGTTCCTCTCGAGCTGTTCCGCGACCGCAACTTTGCCGGCGCGAACGTCGCGATCGCCGCCGTCGGCTTCACCGTGACGAGCATGTCGCTGCCGTACATGTTCTACCTGCAGCTCGCGCGCGGCCTCACCCCCACTGAGGCAGCCCTGCTGATGATCCCGATGGCGGTGATCTCGGGCCTCCTCGCCCCGGTCGCCGGTGCGCTGCTCGACCGTGTCGATCCGCGGCTCATCCTCATTCCTGGGCTGCTCTGCGTCGGCGGCGCGATCGTGTGGAACGCCGCGCTGATGAATCTCGACACCCCGACCTGGATGTTCCTGCTGCCGTCGACCCTGCTCGGCATCGGCAGCGCTGGCATGTGGGGCCCGCTCGCGACGACCGCGACCCGGCAGCTGCCCCCGCGGCAGGCCGGCGCTGGCGCCGGTATCTATAACACCACCCGCACGATCGGCTCGGTGGTCGGTTCTGCGGCGATCGCGGCGTTCATGCAGGCGCGCCTGGAGGCCAACCTTCCGGCAGGCGCCGCCGAAGCGCCAGCCGGAGAGGGATTCGCCGGTGGTGCACTTCCGCCCGTGATCGCAGAGGGCTTCTCGACCGGCATGGCGCAGTCCATGCTGTTGCCGGCATGTGTCATGGTGGTCGCGCTCGTGGCCTCGTTGTTCCTCGGGCGGTCGCAGCCGGCGGGGGCCGCCAAGAAGGTGTGATGGGATGGGCGGATGCTGATCGCACTCGCCCGTCCCTCGGTCGACCTCTTTGACTCCTGGGCCGCCACGGTCGCAGAGTTCGGGGGTGTGCACATCGACGGCGCGGGTCTCGAGCTCGGTACCGTGCCGACGAAGGATGCCGCCGAGGAGTTCATCGTCAGGGCCGAGCTGTACGCGCGGCCCGGCGCGGAACTGCCCGAGGGGCACGTGCCATGCGACTACTTCTGGATCACGGATGCCGACGAGGTGGTGGGCTTCATCGCGTTCCGACGCGAGCTCAACGACTGGCTGCGGCGCTTCGGTGGGCACATCGGCTACTCGGTGCGCCCCTCGCGGCGACGGGAGGGCATCGTCTCAGCGGCGCTGCGGATGCTGCTCGACCGCGCCCGCGCCGAGGGCTACGACCGGGTGATGCTCACCTGCGATGACGACAACCCCGGATCGTTCCGCACGATCGAAGGTGCCGGTGGGGTGCTCGAAGACGTGGTGGATGCGGCCGATGAGGGGCATCCGCGCCTTCGGCGCTACTGGATTCCGCTCGCCTGAGCCGTCTTTCTGGGTCGACGCGCCGCTCCTGCGCTGACGCGCCTGCGCACGACCGGCGCGTGGGCGCAGACCCGGCGCGTCGGGCGGCTCCGGTCTCGGAAGGGAGCACGCGTGCTTCGAGAGACCACGCTTGTGCTTCGAGACCACGCTTGTGCTTCGAGACCGCGCCTGCGTGGCGAGACCGATGTCGAGGACACGGGTTTCGGCGCAGAACGCCGGTCTCGGGATCCGCCACTGCCTCGACGCGCCACTTGTGCGCTGACGCGCCTGCGCACGACCGGCGCGTGGGCGCACAGCCGGCGCGTCGGGCGGACCGCCCTAAGAGGCATCCGTGCCGGTGCTTCGAGACCGCGCCTCTGGTTCGAGACAGCGCCTGCGTGTCGAGACCGATGTTGAGGACAAGGGTTTCGACGCAGAACACCGGTCTCGGCATCCGCCACTGCCTCGATGCGCCGGTTCTGCGCTGACGCGCCTGCGCACGACCGGCGCGTGGGTGCAGATCCGGCGCGTCGGGCGGCGGCCCCCGCGCCCGTGCGGCGGGCGGCGGGCTAGCCAGCCCGCCCGCCTCAGGCCACGACCTTGGTGCGGCGGATGCTGATGCTCACCACGGCCGCGACCGCGCAGAGCCCCGCGGCCGCGAACCACGCCACCGTGTAGTGCCCGGTCTGGTCGCGCACGATGCCGGCGAGCACGGCGGCGATGGCCGCGCCGATCTGGTGAGCCGCGAACACCCAGCCGAACACGAGCGGGCCGCGGTCGCCGAAGGCCTCGCGGCACAGCGCGATCGTCGGAGGCACGGTCGCCACCCAGTCCAGCCCGTAGATCACGACGAAGATCACGATGCTCGGCTGCACCTCGGCCGACAGCAGGCTGGGCAGGAATGCCAGCCCCACCCCACGCAGCGCATAATATGCCGCAAGCAGAATGCGCGGATTTACGCGGTCGGTCAGCCAGCCCGAGGCGATCGTGCCCAGGATGTCGAAGATCCCCACGACCGCGAGGAGTCCCGCGGCCGTGGTCTGCGCCATGCCGTGATCGTGGGCGCTCGGGATGAAGTGTGTGCCGACGAGCCCGTTGGTCGTCGCACCGCAGATTGCGAACCCGGCCGCGAGAGCCCAGAAGGTGCGGGTGCGCGCGGCATCCCGCAGCGCCGTCAGCGCGAGCCGTGCGGCGTTCGTCTTCGGCGCAGGGGGTGCGGGTGGAGCGTCCGCCGCCTCACCGTACCGACGCACGCCGAGATCGCTCGGGCGATCGCGCAAGAAGATCCACACCAGCGGCACGACGAGTAGCGAGCCACCGGCGATGATGAGGGATGCCGTCCGCCAGCCGTACTCCTCGGCGGCCAGGGCCATCACGGGCAGGAAGATCAGCTGCCCGGTGGCGCTGCCGGCGGTGAGCACGCCAGACACAAGCCCACGCCGCTTCACGAACCAGGTGTCGGTGATCGTCGCCGCGAACACGAGCGCCATCGACCCGGTGCCGAGGCCAATCAGCATCCCCCAGGTGAGGATCAGCTGCGCGGGCGACGAGACGAACACCGTGAGCGCTGAGCCGGCACCGATGATGAGGAGGGCGATCACCGTCACCAGCCGGATGCCGAAGCGCTGCATGAGTGCCGCCGCGAACGGCGCGATCAGGCCGTACAGCAGCAGATTCACCGTGACAGCCAGGGAGATCTCGGCCAGCGACCAGCCGAATTCCTCGTGCAACGGCAGCATGAGCACGCCAGGAGCGGCGCGGAATCCGGCCGCGCCGATGAGGGCGATGAGGGCGACGAAGGCGATGATCCAGGCGGGATGGATGCGGCGCACGCGCTCGGGCGAGGGCGCGGCCTGCGGTGCGGCGGTCATGCCGCCGCCCCCGTCAGGGCGAAGGGCGTGCCGCCCATGCTGCGTCGAGCCCAGCGGGTGCCTTCCGCGTCGAGCTCTGCCCGGCACTGATCGCAGCGGTCGACGGATGCCGCGACCGCGCCACAGTGCGCGCAGGTGACCGTGAGCCCCCAGGGGCCGTCGGGGTCGGTCGCCCGGGTGAAGTTCGCGTAGGCGTGCAGGATGGGCAGGGTCGCCTCGCCGGCATCGGTCAGCCGGTAGCCGGATCCGGATGCCTCGCGGGTGATGAGTCCGGCGTCGGTCATGGATGCCAGTCGACGCGCGAGCACGCTGTCGGCGGCCCCGGTCGCCTCGCGCAGTTCGTCGAAGCGCAGACGCCCGCTGAACATCTCGCGGAGCACGAGCAACACCCACGGGTCGGCGAGCACGTCGGCGGCATGGGCGATGGGGCAGGTCGTAGACGACCAGTCGGAGCGAAGCGGCATCCGTCTACTTTCTTAAAGAAAGCGAGCACCGTCAAGAGGGCAATCTCGACAGGCGTCCGGATGCCACGAAAAGCGCACCTTGAAGTGCCAATCACTATCCAAATCGTCGCCATACCAAGCGCAAGGCACGAATCACGACAGAAAACTCACGAAGAACCACTGGACTCGTGGCATCCGTTCCCCTAGGCTTTCGCTGTTCCAGACGCACCCGGAGTTTGCTCAATGACGACGACACCCTCGACCACACCCATTCACCTCAGCCGCGGCGACGGCAAAGGCCTCGCCGCCGGCACGCTCGGTCTGTGGGGCTCTACCGTGATCGGCTTGGCATCCACCGCACCGGTCTACTCGCTGGTGGCCACCCTCGGCTGGGTCGTGCTCGCCGTTGGGGCGCAGGCTCCCATCGCCTTCATCGTCGCCTTCATCCCGATGCTGTTCATCGCCTTCGCGTACCGGGAGCTCAACCGCGAGATTCCCGACTGCGGCACCACGTTCACGTGGGGCACCAAGGCGTTTGGACCCTGGGTGGGCTGGATGGGTGGCTGGGGCGTGGCCGTGGCCGGCATGGTCGTGCTCGCCAACCTTGCCCAGATCGCCAGCATCTACTTCTGGGCGCTGCTCGGTCAGGAGTTCGCGAACAACGACTGGCGGGTCATCCTCGTCGCGGTCGCCTTCATCGCGGCGATGACCTGGGTCAGCTGGCGGGGTGTCGAGATCGGCGAGCGCATCCAGAACATCCTGCTCGCCGTTCAATATGCCGCCCTCGGCATCTTCGTGGTCGCCGCTCTCGTGCAGTACTTCAGCGGCACGGCTCCCGGCGCCACGGCCTTCGACTGGGAGTGGATGAACCCGTTCGCCTTCACCTCGTGGAGCGGCTTCACCGAGGCCGTGCTGCTGGCGCTGTTCATCTACTGGGGCTGGGACACCTGCCTCGCCCTGAACGAGGAGACCAAGGACCCGAAGCGCACCCCGGGCGCCGCCGCGCTGCTCACCTGCGTCATCCTGCTCGTCACCTACGTCGCCGTCACGATCGCCGCGATGATGTACGCCGGGCTCGGTGAGGACGGTGTCGGGCTCGGCAACGAAGCCAACGCCGATGACTTCTTCCTCGCGATCCGTGACGGACTGCTCGGCCCGTTCGGCTGGGTGCTCGTCGTCGCCGTGCTCATCTCGGCGGTCTCGTCGACCCAGACGACGATCCTGCCGACCGCCCGCGGCACGCTCGCCATGGGCGTCTACCGCGCGCTGCCGGAGAAGTTCAAGGACGTGCACCCGCGGTATAAGACACCGTCGTTCTCGACCCTCGTGATGGGCGTCGTCGCGTCGCTGTACTACATCGGCATGACCCTGATCAGCGACAACATCCTGCAGGACTCGATCCTCTCGCTGGGTCTGGCGATCGCCTTCTACTACGCCATCACCGGCTACGCCTGCGTCTGGTACTTCCGCGCCGAGCTGTTCACCTCGGCACGCAACTTCTTCTACAAGGGCCTGTTCCCGCTGCTCGGCTCGCTCATGCTCACGTTCGCCTTCGTGCAGTCGGCGATCGACATGTGGGACGTCGACTACGGCTACTCCGTGCTGTTCGGCATCGGCGGCACCTTCGTGGTGGGCATCGGCTCGCTCGCGATCGGTGTCGTGCTGATGCTGCTGTGGTACCTGTTCCCCCGCTCGAAGCGCTTCTTCGCCGGCGAGAGCCTGAACCGCGACACCCCGGTTCTCGTCCCCGACGAGCCGGGCGATCTCACCCGTTCGATCGACGGAGGCATCTGACATGCGCATTCTCATCATCGGCGCCGGTGGCGTCGGCTCGGCCGCGGTCCGCATCGCCGTGCGTCGTGAGTTCTTCGACGCGCTCGTCGTCGCCGACTACGATCCGGCGCGTCCGCAGGCGCTCGTCGACGCCCTCGACGACCCGCGCCTGACGGCCGCACAGGTGGACGCCTCGTCAGCGGCATCCGTCGCCGCACTCATCCGCGAGCACCGCATCACGCACGTGCTCAACGCCGTCGATCCGCGGTTCGTCATGCCGATCTTCGACGGCTGCTTCGACGCCGGCGCCACCTACCTCGACATGGCGATGAGCCTGTCGCATCCGCACCCCGACCGTCCGCACGAGCTGACCGGGGTGAAGCTCGGGGACGAGCAGTTCGCGAAAGAGGGGGAGTGGGCGGATGCCGGCCGGCTCGCGCTCGTCGGCATCGGCGTGGAGCCCGGCCTATCGGACGTGTTCGCCCGCTACGCCGAGGATGAGCTGTTCAGCGAGATCGACGAGCTCGGTGTGCGCGACGGCGCCAACCTCGTCGTCGCCGGGTACGACTTCGCCCCCTCGTTCTCGATCTGGACCACCATCGAGGAGTGCCTGAACCCACCGGTCGTCTACGAGCAGGACCGCGGCTGGTTCACCACCGCGCCGTTCTCCGAGCCGGAGGTGTTCGACTTTCCCGAGGGCATCGGCCCCGTCGAGTGCGTGAACGTCGAGCACGAGGAGGTGCTGCTCATGCCCCGGTGGACGGGCGCGAAGCGCGTCACCTTCAAGTACGGGCTCGGTGACGAGTTCATCGAGGTGCTGAAGGTGCTGCACAAGCTGGGCCTGGACCGCACAGAGAAGGTCACCGTCAAGGGGGTCGAGGTGTCACCGCGCGACGTCGTCGCCGCCGTCCTCCCCGACCCCGCCACGCTCGGCGACAAGATGAGCGGCAAGACGTGCGCGGGCGTGTGGGTGCGCGGCACCGGAAAAGACGGCCGGCCCCGCTCGACCTACCTCTACCACGTGGCCGACAACGAGCAGACGATGGCCGAGTACGGCTCCCAAGCCGTCGTCTGGCAGACCGCGATCAACCCCGTGATCGCCCTGGAACTGCTCGCCACCGGCGTGTGGTCGGGCACCGGCATCCTGGGCCCGGAGGCCTTCGACGCGCGTCCGTTCCTCGACCTGCTCGCAGCCCCCGCGCCCGCCGGCTACGGCTCGCCGTGGGGCATGGAGGAAAAGCCGCTCTGAGCCGCGCCTCCGCTCAGTCGGCGACGCGGGCGGCGATGTCGCTGCGGTAGTGCGCGCCGTCGAGAGCGATCCGGCCGATCGCGTCGTACGCGCGGGCGCGGGCGTCGGTGAAGTCGGTGCCGGTCGCGACGACGTTCAGCACACGGCCGCCCGTGGCCACGAGCGAACCCCCCGGGGCATCCGGTCCTGCGGTCGCGGCGTGCACGATCTGCACACCGTCGACGGATGCCGCCTCCGCGAGGCCCTCGATGAGTCGACCGGTCTGCGGCGCCTCGGGATAGCCCTCGCTGGCGAGTACGACGGTGATCGCGACGTCGTCGGAGAAGACAGGCTGCGGTTCGTCCTCGAGATTTCCGGATGCCGCGGCGAGCAGCAGCTGCGAGAGGGGAGTGACCAGGCGCGGCAGTACGACCTGCGTCTCGGGGTCGCCGAAGCGGGCGTTGAACTCGATCACCCGCACGCCGGCGGGCGTGAGGATGAGGCCGGCGTAGAGCAGGCCGATGAACGGGGTGCCCTCGGCATCCAGCTGGCGGATGACGGGCAGAGCAACGTCGCGGGTGACCTCGTCGACGAACGCGTCGATGCTGCCGAACTGCTCCGCCAGCCACGGCAGCGGCGAGTAGGCACCCATGCCGCCGGTGTTGGGGCCCTCGTCGCCGTCGAAGGCGCGCTTGAAGTCCTGCGCGGGGCTGAGCGCGCGCACCGTGTCGCCGTCGCTGAGGAAGAACAGTGACACCTCGGGGCCGGTGAGGAACTCCTCGACGAGCACCGGGCCTGCGGGCAGGTACTGTTCGGCGTGCGCGAGAGCGGCCGCGCGGTCGTCGGTGACGATGACACCCTTGCCAGCCGCGAGGCCATCGGCCTTGACGACGTAGGGGGCGCCGAGATCGTCGAATGCCGCCTCGACGTCGGCCGTGGATGCCGCACGCACGGCGCGGCCGGTGGGAACGGAGGCGGCCTCCATGATGCGCTTGGCGAAAGCCTTCGACCCCTCCAGCTGCGCGGCCGCACGACCGGGGCCGAACACGGGGATGCCGCGCCCGCGCAGCGCGTCGGCGACGCCGGCGACGAGCGGCGCCTCGGGGCCGATGACGACGAGGTCGATGCCGTTCGTGTTGGCAAAGTCGGTGACGGCGGCGCCGTCGAGCTGGTCGAGGTCGACGAGGGTGGCATCCTGCGCGATGCCGGCGTTGCCGGGGGCGGCGAAGATCTCGTGCTCTGCTGCCTCGGAACGCAGGGACAGGATGATCGCGTGCTCGCGCGCGCCGGAGCCGAGGACCAGGATCTTCATGCCGCCCAGCCTACCGGCGGGGGAGGGCTCGGTTTCGGTGCGAGTCAGAGCTGGATCGGGCGCTCATCGCTGCGATCCCACGGGATCGTCCAGCCGGCAGCGTCGAAGAGGGCATCGAGCACCATGGCGGTGAATCCCCACACGATCGTGCCGTCGAGATCAAAGGCCGGGCCGCGGAACGTGCGCCCCATGCGGTGCAGCGTGGAGGTGTAGCGGGTGGCCGGGTCGAGCAGCTGCGCCACCGGCACACGGAACACCTCAACGGTTTCGGCGTGATCGACGGCGGCGACGCGGGAGGGGGACCGCCACCACCCCAGCACCGGGGTCACGGAATGGTTGCTGGCGGCGAGCGGCAGCTCCGGCAGCGTGGCGAGCACCTCGACGCCGTCGGGGTCGAGGCCGGTCTCCTCCTGCGCTTCACGCAGGGCGGTCGCGACGTCATCGGCATCCTGCTCTTCGCGACGCCCACCGGGGAACGAGACCTGTCCCGGGTGCGACGAGAGGGTCGCGGCGCGGCGTTGCAGCAGCACGTCGAGATCGGCCGCGACGGTGGCGTCGTCTGACCGCGCGGGCACGTCGTCGAGTCGTCCGAAGAGCACCAGCACTGCGGCGGGGTGTGCCCGACCGACGATCGGGGGGTACCGGTCGGCCCAGGCGCTGCCGCTGCGGGCGGCGGCGAGTAGTTGGGCACGCGCTCCGCGCAGGTTCTCGGATGCTGTCATCGATTCGAGCCTATGCCTCGCGTCGTACTCTGGGGTCATGCCCACCCGCAGGATCGATACCGCCGACGGACGTGCCGCGCTCGCCGCCGTCGACGCCGGCACCGCCGCTCGCCCGCAGACGGCGATGGCGGTGCGGTACCTGCTGCAGCTGCTCGACGAGAAGGCACCGGGCAACAGCGTCGAGGTGCGGGTGCCGCCGTTCGGCGCGGTGCAGGTCGTGCAGGGGCCGCGCCACACTCGCGGTACGCCGCCGAACGTCGTGGAGATGGACGCCGCCACCTGGATCGTCCTCGCCACCGGCGCGGAATCCTGGTCGGATGCCGTGGCCGCAGGCCGTGTGAGCGCGTCGGGCGTGCGCGCCGACCTGTCTGATCTGCTCCCCCTGCGCCCCTGACCTGCCCCTGCACCGACCCGTCTCCTCCCCCCGTCCCCACCCGGACCCCGGACCCCGAGCCCGGACCCCGGACCCCGAGCCCGGTTTGGGGCGGATTCTCGCGTTCGGGGCGCCCCAGCGCCGCCCCAAACGCACGATCGCGCCCCAAACCCGGCAGATGGAGGGGGAGCGTGGGACAATGGATGCATGGCACGCAACACCGAACAGGAGACCGTCGAGGCGACGATCCGTCCCGTCCCGCGCTACGGCGTCTTCATGGGGGTGGGCGTCGTGGTCGGGCTGATCGCGGCCGCATTCCTCACCTGGATCGGCAGCTACGAGCCGTCTGCTGCCCTTGATGTGGTGTACCCGGCCGGGCAGGTGTTCGGCTTCCTGCTGCTGTGGACCGTGCCGATCGGCCTCGCCCTCGGCGGCGTCGTGGCCCTGCTCCTCGAGCGCACCTCGCGCAAGCACGCCCGCACGGTGCGCGTTTCGCACGAGACCGTCACGACCGACGACTGATCAGGCCAGCTCGGCGATCACCGGTTTGATCGCTGCGTCGAAGGCGACCACGTCCCGGCGCAGACCGTCGGTGACGGCGACGCTCAGCGCACCGATCCACCAGATGCCGCGCTGCGAGAACGGCAACACCTGCACGTTCAGCTCGAAGGAGTGGGCCCGGCGGCCCACTTCGCGTTCGAACTCGGCGATCGCGCTGGCGTAGGCGCGGTAGGCATCGCCGCTGCGGCTGACCGACTCCACATACTTCTTGTGCGTGCCCGTGGCGTAGTCGAGGACGGATGCCGCGAGCGGCTCGATCGCCCTGCGCAGCTCGTCTGCCCCGCTGGTCGGCAGGGCGACGAGCGTGTCGAAGCCGTCGACGAGATCGAGCGGAACCCCGGAGCGGTGCGCGCGCGGCTCCACGGTCATGTCCCAGTAGTCGCTCCACTGAGACTCGAGCTCGGGGCTGGCATCCGGTGCATCCGGGGCGCGAACCTCGAGACCGCGCAGGGCCGGGAGATCATCCGGTGCGCGCACGCCGAGCAACTGTCGCAGCGCGAGCGCGACGAGCACCGGGGTGCTCGCGTCTTCGCGGATGAGCCACTGCGGCTTGTCTGCCATGGCCCCATCGTAGGAGGCGGAGGCCCGTCGGTCACCCGGCCCGCGGCACCGGGCGCGGCGGGTACGCTTGAGGTGTGGCAGACTCCCCCACCAATCCCTACGCCGAGGCCGGCGTCGACACCGCTGCTGGTGACCTGGCCGTCGAGCTGATGAAGTCGTCCGTCCGCGCGACCCACGGACCCGAGGTGCTCGGAGGAGTGGGCGGGTTCGCCGGCCTCTTCGATGCGAGCGCGCTGCTGGGCTACCGGCGCCCGCTGCTGGCATCCAGCACCGACGGCGTCGGCACCAAGGTCGCGATCGCGCAGGCGATCGACAAGCACGACACGATCGGTCAGGATCTCGTCGGCATGGTCGTCGACGACATCGTCGTGGTCGGTGCGAAGCCGCTGTTCATGACCGACTACATCGCCTGCGGCAAGGTGTACCCGAACCGCATCGCCGACATCGTGCGCGGCATCGCCGAGGCCTGCGCGGCGACGGGCACCGCGCTCGTCGGCGGCGAGACCGCGGAGCACCCGGGTCTGCTGGGTGTGCGCGACTACGACGTCGCGGGGGCGGCGACGGGTGTCGTCGAGGCGGATGCCGTACTCGGCGCCGACCGCGTACAGGACGGCGACGTCGTGCTCGCCCTCGCCTCGAGCGGTCTGCACTCGAACGGCTACTCGCTCGTGCGGCACATCGTCACGAACGCGGGCATCGGCTACGGCGACAACGCCGCCGACTTCGGCGCGACCTGGGGCGAGGTTCTGCTCGAGCCGACGCGCCTGTACACGCTGCCGCTGCTGCGCCTCATCGAGGCCCTGGGCCCTTCGACAGGCTCAGGGACCCAGACGGGCTCAGGGGCCCAGGCAGGCTCTGCGGCCCAGGGCGGCGTGCACGCGCTCAGCCACGTCACCGGTGGCGGCATCGCCGCCAACCTCGCCCGCGTGCTGCCGGTGGGCAGCTGGGCAGAGATCGACCGCTCGACCTGGACGCCGAGCCCGGTCTTCCGGGTGCTGGCCGACATCGCCGGCACGCCGATCGAGCAGACCGAAGGCACCTGGAACCTCGGCATCGGCTTCCTCGCGGTGGTCGCGGCCGAAGCGAAGGATGCCGCCATCGCCGCGATCAAGGCCGAGGGCATCGACGCCTGGCAGGTCGCGACGGTGCACATGAACGCGCGCCCTGACGGCGCATTCGAAGAAGGCGCCAAGGGCGTCGACGGTGGTGCGGTGCGTCTGGTGGGCGCGTACGCGGACGGAGCGAACTAACACCCCATGTGCGGCATCGTCGGAATGGTCGGCAACGGCCCGGTCAACCAGGACATCTACGACGCTCTTCTGCTTCTGCAGCACCGCGGGCAGGATGCCACGGGCATCGCCACTGCAGAGCCCAGCGGCATCATGCACCTCGCCAAGGCTTCCGGCATGGTGCGCGAGGCATTCCGTACCCGCGACATGCGCTCGCTGCTGGGCAACGTCGGCCTGGGGCATGTGCGCTACGCCACCAAGGGCACCGCGTCGAGCGAGGAGGAGATGCAGCCGTTCTACGTGAACGCGCCCTACGGCATCATCCTCGTGCACAACGGCAACCTCACCAACACCCGTGAGCTGACCGAAGACATGGCGCAGCGCGACCGCCGCCACGTCAACTCGTCGAGCGACACCGAGCTGCTGTTGAACGTGCTCGCCGGTGAGCTGCAGGCGACCACCTCCACGGTCGATCTCGAGCCGGAGCGGATCTTCGAGGCCGTCGCCAACACGCACAAGCGCATCGAGGGTGCGTACGCGGTGATCTCGATCATCGCCGGCTACGGCCTGCTGGCCTTCCGCGACCCGTTCGGCATCCGTCCCCTCATCCTCGGCCGCCGCCGTGCGGCGGGAGACGAGACCTCGGTCGGCGACGAGTGGGTCGTAGCCAGCGAGTCGCTCGTGCTCGAGAACGGCGACTATGAGGTGGTCCGCGAGGTCGAGCCCGGCGAGGCCGTGTTCATCACGACCGACGGGGAGCTGTTCACCAAGCAGTGCGCCGAGAACCCGCAGCTGACCCCGTGTGCGTTCGAGTACGTCTACCTGGCCCGTCCCGACTCGATCATGAACGGCGTCTCGGTTTACGAGTCGCGGCTGCGCATGGGTCAGCGTCTGGCTGACACCATCGCCAAGCACGTGCCGCTCGACGAGATCGACGTGGTCATGCCGATTCCCGACTCGTCACGGCCGTCGGCGATGGAGGTGGCACGCAAGCTGGGCAAGGAGTACCGCGAGGGCTTCTACAAGAACCGCTACGTCGGCCGCACCTTCATCATGCCGGGGCAGGCGGTGCGCAAGAAGAGCGTGCGGCAGAAGCTGAACGCGATGTCGGCCGAGTTCCGCGGCAAGAACGTGCTGCTCATTGACGACTCGATCGTGCGCGGCACGACGAGCCAGCAGATCATCCAGATGGCGCGGGATGCCGGCGCGACCTCGGTCATCTTCGCTTCGGCCGCCCCGCCCGTGCGGCACCCGCACGTGTACGGCATCAACATGCCGTCGCGGCATGAGCTGATCGCCCACGGCCGCACGATCCCCGAGATCGCCGAGGAGCTCGGTGCCGACCGGATGGTGTACCAGGAGGTCGAAGACCTCAAGGCGGCCATTATCGAAGGCTCCGACCTGACCGATCTCGACATGTGCTGCTTCGACGGCCGCTATGTCACCGGCACGGTCACCGACGAGTACCTCGACTGGGTCGAGAAGTCCCAGTCATCATGACGGTTGCGCCGCTGTGGCGCGGGCGTGTGCTCGCGGTGCTCGGCATCCTGCTCTGCGCATTTTCGCTGCGTTCCGCGGTCGCCTCGCTCTCGCCGGTGGTCGATCAGATCGGCGCCGACTTTCCGCTGTCGGCGGCGACGCTGGGCCTCATCGGCACGATGCCACCGGTCTGCTACGCCATCTTCGGGCTGCTGACACCGCTGCTCGAGCGCACGATGGGCCTGGAACGGCTGACGGTGGTCTCCCTCGGGGCGATCACGGCCGGACTCCTGCTGCGCGGCTTCGTCGGCGATTCGATCGGTCTGCTGCTGACCACCGCACTGGTCTTCGCCGGCGTCGGCATCGGCAACATTCTGCTGCCGCCCCTGGTGAAGAAGTACTTCCCCGACCGGCTCGGGCTGATGATGACGCTGTACACGACGGCGATGGCGTTCTCGACGTTCGTGCCGCCGCTGCTCGCGGTGCCGGTGGCGGATGCCACGAACTGGCGCTTCTCGCTGGCGATGTGGGGCGTGTTCGCGGTCGCCGGGATGATCCCGTGGATCGTGATGCTGCTGGGGGCCCTTCGACAGGCTCAGGGACCCGCGGCGTCGGAGCCGGGGGCTCAGGGGCCGACCCTTCGACAGGCTCAGGGACCCAAGGGTCCGGAGCCTAGGGCTCAGGGGGCCAAGGATCCGGGGGAGGAGTTCGTGGCGACCGGGCCCATCCCGACGTCGCCGACGAACCTGGCGCTCTTCGCGCGGCTCACCCGCATTCCGCTGGTCTGGGCACTGTCGGTGACCTTTGGCACGTCGTCGACGATGGCCTATGTGACATTCGCGTGGCTGCCCGCGATCCTCGTCGACATCTCTGGAGTGTCAGCGGCGACGGCTGGCCTGCTGCTGTCGCTGTTCGCCTTCATCGGGCTCCCCGCCTCCCTGCTCGTGCCCGTGCTCGTGGTGCGCTTCCAGGCGACCATTCCGGTCTTCCTCGTGTCGGTGGTGTGCAGCGCCATCGGACTCGTGGGTCTGCTGCTCGCCCCCTTGCCGGCCCTGCTGCCCCTGTGGGTGGTGCTGTACGGCATGGCGGGTCTGCTCTTCCCGCTCAGCCTCGTGCTCATCAGCATCCGCGCCCGCACGCCCGAGAGGGCGGTGCTGCTGTCGAGTTTCGTGCAGAGCGCCGGCTACGTCATGGCGGCGGTGTTCCCCGTGCTCATCGGTGTGCTGCACGAGGCGACGCACGGGTGGACGCTGCCGCTGCTCGTCATCCTCGCCGTGCTGATCGTGTCGGTCCCGGCCGGCATCGTGACCGGCCGCCGCATCACCGTCGAAGAAGAGTGGGAGCGGCGACACGGCCGCTGGTGAGGCGCGTCAGCCGCACGAGGGCTCACTCCTCGTGCGGACCGAGCAGCGGGGCGCTGACGAACGTCGCTTCCGCTGAGAGCAGATGCTCGAGTTCGAGCACGGTCACGGTGTTGCGGCCCGCGTGCGTCACGGGAGCCGGCACGTAGAGCGTCTGGGCGGGTCCTGTGCGCCAATAGCGACCGAGGGCGAAACCGTTCACGAACGCGAAACCCTTGCCCCACCCGGTCGTCTCGAGGAACAGGTCGGCGCCAGCATCCAGCTCGAACGAGCCCTGCCACATGGTCGGGGTGCCAGCACGCACGGGAGTCAGCGCCGCCTCAGCTGCAGCGGCAACCGGCGTCGCGGTCCACCCGGTCAGCGGCGCGCCGTCGAGCAGCGCCGGGCCGATCAGGCCCTTCTCCTCACCGAGATGGTGGTCGTAGTTGACTCGCCCCTGGTCTTCGACGAGCACGCTGAGCGTCTCGCCGGCGGGGATCGCGAGGGCGCGCTCGCCGAGTGAGCGGGAGATGCGCCCGACAGAGACGCCGTCGACTGACACCCATGCGAGGTCGCGCACCTCGGTGAACGACAGCAGACCACCGCGGCCGTCAAGCGACGTCTCGTAGCGCACAAGCGGGTCCAGCGTGCCCAGAGCATCGAAGGTAGGTGGTGCCTCAGACAGGGATGCGGCGGGGGCGGCATCCGTCCATGAACCCCCCGGCGTGAGCGGCACGGCGAATTCGGGCGCGGGCGTGGCTGCGGCGACAGCATCCGTCGGAACCGACGTGTACTTCGCCAGCACCTCGCGGAATGCGTGGAACTTCGCCGTCGGGTTGCCCGCTTCATCCAGCGGGGCGTCGTAGTCGTATGAGGTCGCCAGCGGCAGGTACCGCCCCTTGTGATTGGCGCCGTTCGTGGTGCCGAAGTTCGTGCCGCCGTGGAACATGTAGATGTTCACCGAGGCGCCGGCGGCCAGCAGCGCGTCGAGATCGGATGCCGCCGTCGCCGCATCCGTGGTGTGGTGCACGCCGCCCCACCAATCGAACCAGCCGTCCCAGAACTCCGAGCACATCAGCGGGCCAGTGCTCTGGTGTTCGCGCAGCGTCGCAAGTCGTTCGGCGACGCGGGAGCCGAACGACCCGGTGCGGTGCAGCGTGTCGAGGCTGCCGTCCTCAAGCATCCGATCCAACGGCTGATCGACCGTCGTGAGCGGCACGGTGATGCCGGCATCCTTCGTGACGCGCACGAGCTCTTCCAGATAGCGTGCGTCCGACCCATAGGCGCCGTACTCGTTCTCGATCTGCACGAGCACCACGCGCCCGCCACGGTCGATCTGCCGCGGCGCGACGATCTCGTACACACGGCGCAGGTAGGCCGTGACCTCGGTCAGATAGCGTTCGTCCGAGGAGCGCAGGTCGACAGCCATGCCGGTCAACCACACGGGCAGGCCGCCGTTGTGCCATTCCGCGCAGATGTAGGGGCCGGGGCGCACGATGGCATCCATCCCCTCGGCGGCGATGAGATCCAGGAAGCGCCCGAGGTCGTTTGCGCCGGTGACATCCCACTCGCCGCGGCGCGGCTCGTGCGCGTTCCAGGCGACGTACGTCTCGATCGTGTTCAGCCCCATCAGCTTCGCCTTGCGGATGCGATCGGCCCACAGATCCGGGTGCACGCGGAAGTAGTGGATCGCGCCGGAGAGGATGCGATGCGGTGCGCCGTCGCGCAAGAAGTCGGTCTGACCGATCGAGAAGGTGCTCACAGGGGTGCTCCCGGAAAAGGCCGGGGGAGGACGGACAGGCCGCCCTCCCCACGGATGGACGTGCTTAGGGGTTGACGGAGAAGCCCTGGTCGTTGCCGTAAGCGACGAGGGCGTCCTGCCAGGCGACGAGACCGTCGTTCAGGTCAGTGCCGTCCTGATAGGCCTGGCCGACGGTGTCGCCGAAGATGCTGTTGCCATAGACCTGGAACGGCAGGTACTCCCAGCCGGTCACCACGGACGCTGCGGCGTCGGCCAGCACCCGGTTGATCTCCTGGCCGCCGAAGTACTCGGGGGCAGCAGAGAGGAACTCCTCGCTGGAGAGCTCGGCCGTGGTCGAGGGGAAGCCGCCGGTCTCGAGGAAGATCGAGATGCTCTCCTCGCTGTTGTTCAGCCACCACAGGAAGCCTGCCGCGAGCTCCGGGTTGGCGCTCTGCTTGGTGACGGCCTGACCGCCACCACCGTTCTCCGCGCTCGCCGGCTGGCCGTCGTACGTGGGCATCGGGGCCACTCGCCAGTCGCCTGACGCATCGGGGGCACCGGAGATGAGGTTGGCGGGCATCCACGCGCCGATCACCAGCGAGGCGAGCTTGCCGTTGCTGAGCGACTGGAACCACTCATCGCTCCAGCTGCCGTAGGGGGCAAGGAGGTCTTCCTCGACGAGGCGGTTCCAGTTTTCGGTCCACTTCTTGCTTCCGGCATCCTGCAGGTCGACGGTCACTTCGGTGCCGTCGGTCTGGAACGGCTGTCCGCCCGCCTGCCAGATCATCGAGGTCGCGAAACCGGCGTCACCGATGTCGTTGGTGATGTAGGCCTGTGGGTCGGCCTCGTGGATGGCCTTGGCGGCCTCGTAGTACTCGTCCCATGTGGTGGGCACTTCGACGCCCGCGGCATCGAAGACCTCCTGGTTGTAGAACAGCGCCATGGGGCCCGAGTCCTGCGGCAGGCCGTAGATGGCGTCACCGGCGGTGACCGAGCTCCACGTGGATGCGGTGTAGTCCTCTTCCAGCTCACCGAAGCCGTAGGCCGACAGGTCGACGAACGCATCGGTCAGGGCGAACTGCGGGAAGGCGTAGTACTCGATCTGCACGACGTCGGGGGCGCCGGAGCCCGCCTTGATCGCGTTCTGCAGCTTGGTGTACTCGTCGTTGTTGGTGCCCGCGTTGACGAGCTTGACGTCGACCTTCGGATACGCCTTCTCGAATGCGGCGACCTGTGCTTCCGCCGACGGCGTCCACGACCAGTAGGTGAGCTCACCGCCTTCTTCCAGTGCGGCTTCGATCGAGTCGAGCGAGCCGGATGCCGCCGGCTGGTCGGCGCCGTCGGTGGTGCTGCCTCCGCCGCACCCGGCAAGGGTGAGGGCTGCGACAGTGCCGATGGCCGCGACGGCGGTCAGCCGCCGCGCACGGAAAGTGAGGTGCGTCATTGCGTTTCTTCTTTCGGTTGGGGCCGCCAGGGCAGGCGGCGGTCGGAGTGTTCTATTGCTTGACGCCACCGGCGGTGAGGCCGGACTGCCAGAACCGCTGCAGCATCAGGAAGGCGACGACGATGGGGATGATCGTGAGCAGCGAGCCCATGATCACCAAGTTGTAGATGGGCTGCGATCCGGCGCCGATCGCTTGGGCGCTCCACTGGTTCAGACCCACGGTGAGCGGATACCAGGCCGGGTCGGAGAGCATGATCAGGGGCAGGAAGTAGTTGTTCCAGGTCGCGACGACCGTGAACAGCACCACCGTGACGATGCCGGGCGCGAGCAGGCGCAGCGAGATGGTGAAGAACGTGCGGAACTCGCCGGCACCGTCGATGCGAGCAGCTTCGAGCAGTTCCGTGGGGATGGCATCCGAGGCGAACGTCCAGATGAGATAGAGACCGAACGGACTGATCAGCGACGGGATGATCACGGCCCAGGGCGTGTTCGTCAGGCCCAGCTCGCTGAACAGCAGGAAGGTCGGCACCGCGAGGGCGGTGCCGGGCACGGCGACCGCACCGAGCACGATCGCGAACACGGCCCGGCGGCCGGGGAAGCGGTACTTGGCCAGCCCGTAGCCGGCGAGCGTGGCGAGGAGCGTCGCGCCGCCCGCGCCCACGACGACGTACAGCAGCGTGTTGCCGAGCCACCGCAAGAAGATGCCGTCGCGATAGGTGAGGGTGGCGACGAGGTTGTCAATGAAGGCGTTGTCGTCGGCGAACCACAACCCGAACGAGCTGAACAGCCCGGCCTGCGTCTTGGTGGACGAGAACAGCAGCCACAGCAGCGGCACGACCGTGTAGAGACCGTAGACGATCATCACGATGAGCAACGTCTTCGAGGTGCGGACGCCGCCGGCGCGGCGGGCACCGCCGTCGGTCGTGGTGCGGCGGGTGGATGCCGGAGCGATCGTGAGGGCCATCAGCGCACCTCCGCCCGCGAGCCGCGCAGCTGCACGACGTAGGCGATCACGGCCGTGATGATGCCCATGATGATCGCGACGGTGGCGGCGTAGTTGAACTGCTGGCCCGCGAAGGAGAGGTTGTAGGCATACATGTTGGGTGTGTAGAAGGTCGTGATCACATTGGGGGCGAGCGGACGCAAGATGTTCGGCTCGTTGAACAGCTGGAAGCTGCCGATGATCGAGAAGATCGTGGCGATGACGATCGCGCCGCGCAGCGCCGGGATCTTGATCGCCGTGATGATGCGCCACTGACCGGCGCCGTCGATCGCCGCGGCCTCGTACAGCTCGCCGGGGATGGTCTTGAGCGACGAGTAGAAGATCAGCATGTTGTAGCCGACGAACTCCCACGTGACGATGTTGCCGATCGAGACCAGCATCCATTCCTTGGCGAAGGGGGTGATCAGCTCGAAGCCGAGCATTTCGTTGACGTTGGCGGTGAGACCGAATTGGTCGCCGTAGATGTAGCCCCACATGAGCACCGCCACCACGGCGGGCACGGCGTAGGGGAGGAAGACCAGGATGCGGAAGAACGACGCTCCCCGCAGGCGGCCGCTGTCGATCGCCAGCGCCGCGCCGAGTGCGAGGGCGAGCATGATCGGCACCTGCACCACGAGGAACACCAGCACCCGGCCGAACGCCGACCAGAACTGCGGGTCGGCGAGGGCGGTGGCGTAGTTCTCGAAGCCGACGAAGACCGTGCCTCCGACGAGCTGCTGGCGGAACAGGCTCAGGTACAGCGCGTAGGCGAGCGGGGCCAGGAAGACCAGCGCGAACACGATCATGAACGGGGAGACGAAGGCCCACCCTCGCCAGTCGCGCTTGTCGGTGCGCGAGGCGACGCGCAGCGGTAGCGCGGGCGTCGTTGTCGTCATTGGCAAAGTCCTCTGGTGCGAGATCCCGACGGATCGGGGATGTGTCAACGTCAACATATGTCATCACGCGCTAGTGTGTCAACGTCAACATAGGAAGAGTGGGTGAAGTGAACTCGCAGCATCCGACAGGTGTCCGCCGGCGTGAACCGTCGATGGAAGACGTGGCCCGAGAGGCCGGTGTCTCCGGCCAGACTGTCTCGCGCGTCGTGAACGACCGCGGCTACGTCGGGGCGGCCACGCGCGAGAAGGTCACCGCCGCGATGGCCAGGCTGGGGTACCGGCCCAACAGCGCGGCCAGGGCGCTGCGATCGGGGCGGTTCCGCACTCTCGGCGTGATCATGTTCACCCTCGCTCCCTACGGAAACCACCGCACGCTCGACGCGATCGCCTCACGTGCGACCGAAGCCGGCTACACGCTCACCCTGATCCCCGTCGATGCCTCCAATCGGGCGACGGTCAACGGGGCGTTCAGCCGGCTTGAGGAGCACGCGGTCGACGGCATCATCATCCTGATCGAGGCGCACGAGCTCGACGGCTCCGAGATCGAGATCCCGCCGGGCATGCCGATCGTCGTGATCGACTCGAACAAGCGCTTCGGGCATCCGTTCGTCGACATCGACCAGGCACAGGGCGCTCGCACCGCGGTGGAGCACCTGCTGGCGCTCGGGCACGAGACCGTGCATCACGTCGCCGGTCCGCCCGAGTCGTATGCGGCCGAGCGGCGGCAGCACGCGTGGCGTGCGGTGCTCGAAGAGCACGGTCTGCCGGTGTCAGAACCGCAGCCAGGCGACTGGTCTGCCCGCTCCGGTTACGAGGCGGGATTGCGGCTCGCCGCTGACCCGAGTGTCACGGCAGTGTTCGCGGCCAACGACGCCATGGCGATCGGGGTGCTGCGCGCAT
The DNA here is from genome assembly GCF_037204145.1 of Microbacterium istanbulense. Taxonomy (NCBI): domain Bacteria; kingdom Bacillati; phylum Actinomycetota; class Actinomycetes; order Micrococcales; family Microbacteriaceae; genus Microbacterium; species Microbacterium istanbulense. The sequence continues at coordinate 68,209 of NZ_JBBDGN010000005.1, read as the reverse complement.
TCCATGAGCAGGGCATCGCCGTGCCCGCGCAGGTCAGCGTGGTCGGTTTTGACGATGTTCCGGATGCCGCGTACCTGTGGCCGCCGCTGACGACGATCAGGCAGAGCTTCGATGAGGTCGGTCGTCGCGCGGTCGACGCGCTCATCGCCGAACTCGACGGTGATGAGCCGATCGATCAGGAGTTCATCGCGACCGAGCTCATCGTGCGAGAGAGTACGGCGAAGAAGCCGACGCGCTGACCACAGTCAACGCGTCGGCTCAGCCGAGAGGCAAGCTCAGGCTCGCTCTAGCTCGTCCTCGTCTTCGTCGGCGTACTGATCCGCCCACTTGTCGACGTACTGCTCTTCTTCGCTCGGATGACCGAGCTCACGCTCGAGCGCCGCGTAGTTCACATCAGGGCTGTAAGCCTTGAGTTCACGGGCGATCTTCGTGTGCTTCGCCTTCTGACGGCCACGCCCCATGCGCGAGACCCCCTTACGAGTCGGCAGCGGGCTCAATGAGGCCCGATGTTCTGTTCACGGCACCGGCCGCGGGCCGGTAAGAGTAGCATTCAGGATAGCACGCACGCCACAGCATCCGGCCGTACAACGACCGGTGAGGGGAACGATGGTCATGACGGATTCCACGCCCGCCGCATCGGACGAGGCCGCCCAGAATGCAGCACTGCAGAAGGCTGTGATCGTCGGCATTCAGCCGGATCAGCCGCCGCATGTGCTCGACGAGGCCGTCAAGTACGCCAAGCTGCTCGGCGCGCCGCTGGTGATCGTCCATGTCGACGTGACGCGGTTCGTCACCTACGAGGATCCCGACGGCTACGTGCACTCCGCTCCGATCGACATGAACCTCGACGCGGGCGTCGCCGAGTTCGAGGCTGTGCAGAAGGCAGCCGAGGAGCAGATGGGTGACCAGGGCATCACCTGGACCGCCCGTCAGCTGGTCGGTGACCCGGCTCTGGCGATCAAGCAGCTCGCCGACAAGCTCAACGCTCAGCTGATCGTCGTCGGCACGCGCAAGCGCGGCCTGGGTGAGTCGATCCGCGAGTTCTTCACCGGTTCGGTGGCCGCACGTCTCGCGCACCGCCAGCACCGCTCGATCCTCGTCGTGCCGCAGGGCGAGCAGGTGCCGGACGACCAGAAGGACATCTGGACCGAATAGCCAGATGTCCTCCCGGTGGGGGTCGTGTGCCCGAATGGGCGTCAGGACGGATTCAACGCCCGGGTGATCTGATGCGCGGCCGCGTCCAGCGCGGCATCGAGCTCGCTGACCACCGCGGGAGCGAGGGTTCCTCCCTTGGCGACGTGCGTGCGCAGATCGGTGCGCACCTGGGCGCGGAAGGCGTTCAACACGGCATCCGCCCTGTGCAGCTCGGCCCGGCTCTCGGCGCGCGCGTCGTTCGACGGCGCCCGGGGGGTCTCGGGTGGCGACTGCTCCTGCGCGGCGGCGGCAAGATCGGCCCGCAGGCTCTTCATCGCCTCCTGCACGCTCTGGCGCACCTCGTTCGCGATCAGCCGTACCGAATCCGCCAGGCCCGACTCGATGCCCGCGAGGTCACCCTGGCGCGCCTCCAGCTCCGCCCGGCCGGCGTCGGTGATGGCATAGATCGTGGTGCGGCCGTCGGCGGTCTTGGTGACCAGGCCCTCTTCCTCGAGCTTCGCCAGCCGCGGGTAGATCGTGCCAGCGCTCGGGGTGTAGGTGCCGCCGGTGCGATCGGTCAGCGCCTGGATGATGCCGTAGCCGTGCTGCGGCGATTCGGCCAGCAGCGACAGCAGGTACAGTCGCAGGTCGCCGTGTGAGAAGACGGCGGGACTCATGACTCCCACTCCTCGTCGTCGGCGACGGTCGTGAGCGGCCGGCGCACCACGGTGATGCCGCCCGAGACCGAGTTGGCACGCACATCGACGAAGCTGCCGGCGAGCTCGCCGACCTGCCCGGAGTAGGAGGTCGGTCCGCTGCTGGAGCGCTCGACGCCGTCGACCAGCAGCTTGCCGCTGAGGGTGCGCAGCACGTAGTTCGCCGAGGTGATGGCATCAAGGCGGATCGTGCTCGAGCCCGCCACGGTGTTGAGGTTGATCGTGTTCACGTCGCCGGTGGCGTCGACGAGCATCGAACCAGAGACGGTGTCGATCGACGCCTTGCGCAGCGTGCCGGTCACAGCGACATCGCCGGAGACGCTGTTGGCCGTCACCGAGCCGGTCAGCTCGCGCACCTGCACGTCGCCCGAGACGGAGTTGGTCGCCAGGTCGCCGGTCAGGGTGTCGGCGATGATGTCGCCGGAGACGGTGCTCAGGCGCACGTCGTTGCGGATGCCCGAGACGAGGGCCCCCGCGCTGACGACACCGAGGTTGAGGGCGATATCGCGCGGCACGGCCACGCTGACCTCGGCCTTGGGCCCGCCGGATCCGAAGTTGCGAAACACTTCGAGGAAGTTGTCCCAGCCCAGCTGCGGGTGGTCGATCTCGATCTGGGTGCCGTCGGATTCGATGCGCAGGTCTTTGATCGTGACGCCGGTCACCTCGATGCGGATGCCGGGTTCGTCGTGGGCGATGACGTCGACCTGGCCGCCGACGAGACCCACCTTGAGGCGGGATGCCGATGCGATGTCGATCACGCGTTCCTCGCCCGGGGCGATGAGCCACTTCTCGGTCATGGGGGGTTCTCCTTGGTCACGGCGATTCAAGATATATCGCGTATGGCGAGAGTAACACGATATATCTCGAAATGCACCCGTGCGTGCCTGTGAAAACGCCCACATGGCCACCCTGCGAGAGGGCGACCATGTGGGCGCTGTCGACTCGTTCGCGCTCAGAGCGCCGGAGGCGTGTGCCAGATCCGATCGATGTAGTCGCCGATCGACCGGTCCGACGAGAAGAAGCCGGTGCGGGCAACGTTGAGGATCGCGCTGCGGGTCCAGGCATCCTGATCCGCGTAGGCCGCATCCACCCGGCCCTGCTCGGCGACGTACGAGGCGAAGTCGGCGAGCACCATGAAGCGGTCTTCGTAGAGCAGGTTCGACACCACCGGCTCGAACACCGAGCGGTCGCCGTGGGAGAACGCGCCGGAGGCGATGAGGTCGATCGCCGCACGCAACTGCGGGTCGGCCTGATAGAACTCGCTCGGCCGGTAGCCGGCCGTCTCGAGTGCATCCACCTCGGGCTCGCTCATGCCGAACAGGAAGAAGTTGTCGTCGCCCACGAGCTGACGGATCTCGACGTTCGCGCCGTCGTCCGTGCCGATCGTGAGAGCGCCGTTCAGGGCGAACTTCATGTTGCCGGTGCCCGAGGCCTCCTTGCCGGCCAGTGAGATCTGCTCAGACAGATCGGCGGCCGGGATCACGCGCTCGGCGAGCGTGACGTTGTAGTTCGGCGGGAACAGCACCTGCAGGCGGCCCTCCAGGCGGGCATCGTTGTTCACCACCTCGCCGACGGCGTTGATCAGGTGGATGATCCGCTTGGCCATCGCGTAACCCGGCGCGGCCTTGGCGCCGAAGATCACCGTGCGCGGCACGACGTCAGAGACCGCCACGCGTCCCGAGACCACGCCCTCATAGGTGCTGACGATGTGCAGCACCTTCAGCAGCTGGCGCTTGTACTCGTGCAGGCGCTTGACCATCACATCGAGCATGTGCCCGTCGCTCACCGCGAAGCCGTCGCGCTCGCGTAGCACCGTGCTCAGCACACGCTTGTTCGCGGCCTTCACCTCGGCGAACGCGCGGCGGAAGTCGGCATCCTCGGCGAACGGCTCCAGCTCGCGAAGCCGCTCGAGATCGGTGACCCAGCCGTCGCCGATTGCCGCGGTGATCAGGCGCGACAGCTCGGGGTTCGACAGCCGCAGGAACCGCCGCGGGGTGACGCCGTTGGTGACGTTGGTGAACTTGCCGGGGAAGAACGCGTCGAAGTCGGGCAGTACCTTCTCGCGCAGCAGCTGCGAATGCAGCTCGGCCACGCCGTTCACCTTGGCCCCGGCGACGGTGGCGAGGTACGCCATCCGTACCGAACGCACCGGATGCTCCGCGATGATCGACATGTTGCGGATGAGCATCTCGTCATCGCCGTACTGCGCGCGCACCGCCGTGAGGAACTCCTCGTTGATGCGGTAGATGATCTCAAGGTGCCGCGGCAGGAGCCGACCGAGCAGCTCGACCGGCCATACCTCTAGCGCCTCCGGCAGCAGGGTGTGGCAGGTGTAGGCGAAGCACTGCTGGGTGATAGCCCACGCGGCATCCCACTCCATGTGCTTCTCGTCGACGAGCACCCGCATGAACTCGGGCACCGCGATCACCGGGTGTGTGTCGTTGAGCTGGAAGATCACCCGGTTGGGCAGGTTGCTGAGGTCGTAGCCCTCGCTCAGCATGTTGTCGAGGAAGTCGTGGATGGATGCCGCGACGAAGAAGTACTGCTGCTGCAGACGCAGCTCCTTGCCCTGCGGGGTGGAGTCCTCGGGATAGAGCACCTTCGAGATGGTCTCGGCGAAGGTCTGCGCGCGCACGGCCTCTTCGTAGTCGCCGGAGTTGAAGATGCGCAGGTCGAAGGCGTCGGTGGCGACGGCGCTCCACAGACGCAGGGTGTTGACCCGCCCGTTCTGGTAGCCGGGGACCATGTAGTTGTACGGCACCGCCTGGACGTTCCAGCCCGGCACCCAGCGCGAGCGGGTGACGCCCTCGTCGTCGTAGGTCTCGGTGTGGCCGCCGAACGAGATGGTCTGGGCGTTCTCGGGGTGGGCGAACTCCCACGGCGAGCCGACCGTCAGCCATGCGTCGGGCTGCTCGACCTGCTGCCCGTCGACGAACGTCTGGCGGAAGATGCCGTACTCGTAGCGGATGCCGTAGCCGATGCTCGGCACGCCGAGCGTGGCCAGAGAGTCGATGAAGCAGGCGGCGAGGCGTCCGAGGCCACCGTTGCCGAGGCCGGGCTCGACCTCTTCGGCGCGGATGTCATCGAGCGAGATGCCGCACTCGGCGAGGGCCTCGCGAGCGATCTCGGTGAGGTCACTGGCGAGCAGGTTGTTGTCGAGCTGGCGACCGAGCAGGTACTCGGCCGACAGGTAGCAGACACCCTTCGACTGCGTCTCGCGCTGGCGACGCAGATCTTCGAGCCAGCGGGCCATGAGGTAGTCGCGCACCGTGTGGGCCACCGCCAGGTACTGGTCGGTGGCACTCGAACTCGACAGGGCGACGCCCTGATCGAAATTGAGGTTGTGCAGGAACTGCTCGACGAAGCCGTCTTTCGTGCTCGCGGGAGCGAAGACGGGGGCCAAGGCAAGGGGGTGGGTGGGGCTGAGGGAATCTGGCACGTATCGACCGTAGTCATTCCTCGCGCGGGATGCGAAACATTTCTTCTGACGCGGGTTGACCTTTACGTTGCGTCAACTTTTACGGTGGAAACATCGACAGAGAAGGAGGATGCGATGGACTGGTCCATCCAGGAGATCGCCCGGCTGGCGGGCACCACCAGCAGGACGCTGCGTCACTATGACGACATCGGCCTGCTGCGGCCCTCGCGCATCGCCCTCAATGGCTACCGACACTACGATCAGGCCGCCCTCGTGCGCCTGCAGCGCATTCTGCTGCTGCGCGGGCTGGGGCTCGGCCTGCCGCAGATCGGCCAGGCCCTCGATGGTGCCCCTCGCGGGGCTCTGCGCGAGCGCAACGAGACCAGCGGGCAGATCGATGCCTTGCAGACGCATCTCGTGCTGCTGCGGCAGGAGCAGGATGCTCTCGCGCGGCGCATCGCCTCTGTCGAACACACCATCACCACATTGAAAGAAGGAGGAGAACTCATGGCCGAGAACATGTTCGACGGCTTCGACCACACCCAGTACAAGGACGAGGTGGAGCAGCGCTGGGGCGCCAAGGCCTACGCCGAGGGCGACCGCTGGTGGCGCGGCATGACCGACGCCGAGCGCGCCGATTGGCAGCGCCAGGTGACCGAGCTCAGCGCAGACTGGGCGGCTGCCGCCGAGCGCGGCGTCGACCCGGCATCCGCTGAGGCGCAGGAGCTCGCCCGCCGCCACGTCGCCTGGCTGACCGGCATCCCTGGCACCCCTGCGGCTGGCGGAGACGTCAAGGGCTACGTGATCGGACTCGGCGAGATGTACGTCGCCGACCCGCGCTTCGGGGCGAACTACGCCACGAGCGACGGTGGCACACAGGGGGCGGAGTTCGTGCGTGACGCGCTGCGCGTGTACGCCGAGGCCCAGCTGTAAGCCGCACGCGGGTCGCACGTTCGGGAGGAGATCTCACGTTCGGGAGGAGGAATCCCACCCAGGGCTCCTCCCGAACGTGAGATCTCCTCCCTTGTGCGTGGCCCCCTCGGCTCGATAGCGTGATGCTAAACGTTTCACAACTCGCCGAGGAGAGCCATGACCCGCCCGAACGTGCTCGTGATCGTGTCGGATGACCACGGCTACGCCGACCGCTCGGCGATGGGGGTCGATCCTGCCGTGCATACCCCCGCACTTGATCGGCTTGCTGCACAGGGCGCCACCTGCGACGAGGCCTATGTCACCGCTCCGGTGTGCTCGCCCTCGCGGGCCGGCCTCATCGGCGGCGCCTACCAGCAGCGCTGGGGTGCGCACTGGTTCGACGACTCGTCGATTCCCGGCGAAGACCACCAGACGCTCGCGGAGCGGATGCGGGATGCCGGCTACCGCACGGGCTACTACGGCAAAGTGCATTACGGAAAAGAGCACGAGGGCGATCGGGGCACCCCGCCCGAGCACGGCTTCGAGGACTCGTTCTACGGCCTCGCCGGACTCTCGATGGGGCGACTGAACTATCTGCACCACTCGCAGGCGGCCGTCGACGAGTACGGCGCCGCGGCCAAGGCGATGGCCGTGCAGCCGCTCTCTGAGAACGGGCAGCCGGTCGAGGTCGAACGCTTCCTCACCGACGAGATCGCCGATCGCGCCGCCGCGTTCATCGGCGCAGGCGACGAGCGCCCGTTCTTCGCGATGGTTGCCTTCAACGCGGTGCACAACTTCTGCTGGCAGCTGCCGCCCGAAGAGCTCGAGGCCCGCGGCTTGCCCGCGGTCGAGGACTGGTACCCGGGGGCATCCGACTACCTCGACTGGTACGACGGTGCGATCAGCCCGAATCTGCCGGATGGCCGCGGCTACTACCTCGCGCAGCTCGAGCTCATGGATGCCCAGATCGGGCGACTCCTCGACCAGCTCGACGACCTCGGAATAGCCGGGGAGACCATCGTGATCTACACCACCGACAACGGGGGCTCGAACTGCAACTATGGCGTGAACACCCCGCTGCGCGGCTCGAAGTACACCCTGCTCGAAGGTGGCATCCGCGTGCCCTTCCTCGTGCGCTGGCCGGGGCACGTGCCCGCCGGCGCGCGTCGCGAGGGGCTGGTGAGCTCGATGGACATCGCCGGCACCGTCGTCGCGGCGGCGGGAGCGGATGCCGGCGGGCTTGACGGTCGCGATCTGCGAGCCTTCCTCGCCGGCGATGACGACGGCGGGCGCGGCGAGCTGCACTGGGACACGCGCTGGCAGTGGGCGGTGCGGCGGGGGGAGTGGAAGCTGCGGTTCGTCGAGGAAGACTCCGAACATGCGGCCGAGATCCGCCGGGTCGAGCACACCGAGCCCGGTGCCGGGCTCAGCCTGGTGAACCTCGCGACCGATCCCGCGGAGGAGCACGACGTCGCCTCCGAGCATCCGGAGATCGTGGCGGAACTGCTGGCCGCGCGGGCGGCGTGGCGGCGCGAGATGGATGCATCCAGCGTCCGTTGAGAACTGATCCTTGCACCTGCCGTGCGCCCATGGCACACTAGCGTTAATCGTTTAGCTAAACGATTAACTTCGGGCTCTGCCCCTTCCCCCACCCAAGTCACACCAAGCAATCCAGATCCAAAGGAGGATCGCAATGCTTCGCACAGCGTTCGCTCGACGAGGGGTCGCCGCACTCGCGACCACGGCCATCGCCGCCCTCGCGATCACCGGCTGCTCCAGCAGCGGCAGCACCGGTACGACCGGAGACGACGAGAAGGTCACGATCGAGTACGGCGTCTGGGACCAGAAGCAGGAAGTGGCCATGACGGCCATCGCGGATGCCTTCACCGCCGAGCACCCCAACGTCACGATCAAGATCGTCACCACGCCGTACAAGGAGTACTTCACCAAGCTGCAGACGTCGGTATCCGGCGGTTCTGCGCCCGACGTCTTCTGGATGAACGGCCCGAACTTCCAGCTCTACGCCTCCAACGGCGTGCTCGCCCCGCTCGGCGACGCCGTCGAGGCGGCCGACTACCCGCAGGGACTCGTCGACCTGTACACCTTCGAGGGCGACCTCTACGGCGCTCCCAAGGACTTCGACACCATCGCGCTCTGGTACAACACCGAACTGTTCGACGCGGCCGGCGTCGAGTACCCCTCCGCCGGATGGACCTGGGATGACCTGAAGGATGCCGCAGCCCAGCTGACGGATCCCGCGAAGGGGCAGTGGGGCATCGCCGCCGCCCAGGCGGGCCAGGAGAACTACTACAACTCGATCGCGCAGGCCGGTGGCGAGGTCATCAACGCCGACGGCACCGAGACCGGTTACGGCACCCCAGAGGCTCTCGCTGGCATCGAGCTGTGGACCGACCTCATCGCCGAGGGGTCCTCGCCCACCGCGCAGCAGATGACCGACACCTCGGCGCAGGACTTCTTCCTGTCGGGCAAGGTCGCGATGTTCCAGAACGGCTCCTGGGCCGCGGGCGCGTACGCCGGCAATGCCGACATCGCCGACAAGGTGAACGTCGCTCCTCTGGCAGCGGGCGTCGCGGGCAACCAGAGCGTCATCCACGGTCTCGCCAACGTCGTCAACGCCAAGAGTGAGCACCTCGACGTCGCGACCGAGTTCGCCACCTTTGCCAGCGGCGAGCAGGCCGCCGACATCATGGCAGAGTCCGGCACCGTCATCCCCGCCTTCAACGGCAAGCAGCAGGCCTGGGTCGACGCCCTGCCGCAGTACGACCTGCAGGTGTACATCGACGCGCTCGAGACCGCGGTGCCCTACCCGGTCTCGAAGAACACCGCGGCGTGGACGAGCATCGAAGGCGAGATCCTCTCGCAGGTCTGGGCGGGCAGCGTCACTCCGAAGGACGGCCTCGCCGACCTCGCGGAGCAGATGCAGGCCGCGCTCGACGCCGAGTAGGAGCTGAATCCATGAGCGACGTCGTCGTGCCTCGCGCCGAGACGTCGGCTGTGCGGATGCCGGGGGCTACCCCTCCGGCATCCGCCGCCGGCGGCGCAACCCGGGCGCCTCGCCCTGGTGGGCGCTGGTGTTCATCGGCCCCACCGCGCTCGGTCTTGCGGCCTTCTACCTCTGGCCGACCGTGCGCACCCTCATCCTCTCGTTCACCGAATCGGGGCCCTTCGGCGGCTCGGAGTGGGTGGGCATCGCCAACTACGAACGGCTCTTCCAAGACCCCGAGCTCATCGGAGCCCTGCGCAACACCGCGATCTACACCGTGATCGCGCTCATCGGCATCCCTCTCGCCGTCGGCATCGCCGCGCTGCTGAACACGACCGGCCTGAAGGGCCGCAGCGCCTACCGCACCCTCTACTTCATCCCTGTGGTGACCATGCCAGCCGCAATCGCGCTGGTGTGGCGCATGATCTACAACGGCGACTACGGCGTGCTCAACACCGCCCTCGGCTGGGTCGGCATCGACGGTCGCAGCTGGCTCACCGACCCCAGCACCGCCCTGGTGGCGATCGCCGTGGTGGGCATCTGGGCGGGCCTGGGTACCAACATCGTCATCTTCCTCGCCGGGCTGCAGGGCATCCCCGACACCCTGATGGAGGCTGCTGACCTCGACGGCGCCGGCCCGTTCCGCAAGTTCTTCTCCATCACCCTGCCGCTGCTGTCGCCGAGCATCTTCTTCGTCTCGGTGATCAGCGTGATCGGTGCCCTGCAGGTGTTCGACCTCGTCTACATGATGCTCGGCACCAACAACCCCGCCATGCCCGACACCCGCACCATCGTCTACCTGTTCTACGAGGCCGGCTTCATCGACAACGAGCGCGGCTATGCGGCGGCGATCGCCTTCCTGCTGCTCGTGATCATCCTCGTGCTGACGGTCATCCAGTTCCGCCTCCAGAAGAAGTGGGTGCACTATGAGTGAGCTCTCGGTCGACACCCGCGCTGTCGCCGGCGTGCCCGATGCCGCGCGCCGCCGGGCCGGTGGCACCCCGCGCATCCGCGGCATCTGGGCCGTGCACGTCGTGCTCATCCTCGGCGCCGTGATCATGGTCTTCCCGTTCATCTGGCAGACCCTCACCGCGTTCAAGACCTTCCAGGACTCGGTGCAGGTGCCGCCCGTGGTGATCCCCGATCCGTGGGTGTTCACGAACTTCGCCGAGGTCTTCGACTCGATGCCGTTCGCGCAGATGTTCGCCAACTCCGTGCTGCTCACGATCGGCCGGACGGTCGGGCAGGTGGCGCTGTGCACGATGGCCGGCTACGCCTTCGCCCGCATCCCGTTCCCCGGTCGCAACGTCGTCTTCGTGCTGTTCCTGTCGGTGCTCATGGTGCCCTCGCAGCTGTACCTGCTGCCGCAGTACGAGATCATCCAGTCGCTCGGCTGGCTGAACACCCTGCAGGCGCTGATCGTGCCCGGCATCTTCAGCGCCTTCGGCACCTTCCTCATGCGGCAGTTCTTCATGTCGATGCCGGCCGAGCTCGAAGAGGCGGCCCGGATCGACGGCGCGAACCCGTGGCAGACCTTCTGGCGCATCATGGTGCCGCTGGCGAAGCCCGGCATCATCGCCCTGGTCGTGTTCACGGTGCTGTGGTCGTGGAACGATCTGCTCTGGCCGCTCGTGGTGACCACCGACCCCGAGAAGATGCCGCTGTCGGTCGGCCTGGCGCAGCTCGTCGGCCTGCACGGCACTGACTACCCTGTTCTGATGGCGGGGGCATTGCTGGCGACCCTCCCGATGCTCGTGACGTTCATGATCCTGCAGAAGCAGTTCATCCAGGGCATCGCCTTCTCGGGAACCAAGGGGTGACGGATGTCAGGTTCGGACAAGACGAGCGGGGCGGCACGCCGCCGCCCCACACTGCGCATGGTGGCGGAGCTCGCCGGGGTGTCGACGGCGACGGTGTCGTACGTCTTCTCGGGGCGTCATGGCGCGGCATCCGGTGCCGGCGTCGCCCCCGAGACCGCGCGCCGGGTGCGTGAGGCGGCCGAGCAGCTGAACTACCGGCCCAACCGGTCGGCGCGCGCGATGCGCACCGGCCGCACCGACACCGTGCAGCTGTCATTGCACATGCTCAGCGACCCGTGGTCGCTGGCCGTGGCGGATGCGGTGAACACCCTCGCCAACCGGCAGGGCCTGACCACGCTCATCCTCGCAGATGGCGACTGGCACACAGCCCTGGACCGCATCGAATGTGATGTGGCGTACCTCGACCAGGCTCCCGATACCGACGAGGGGCGCCGCAACCTGGCCGATCTCGTCGAGCGGGGCCAGCGCCTGGTGGTGTTCTCGGAGACCCTCGAACCCGAGGGCTACGACGTCATCCGCTCGGATGCGCTACCCGGGTGCACGCTTGCGATGGCGCACCTGCTCGAGCGACACACAGCGATCGGCTGCCTCGCCGCCGAGAACGCGGTGCGGCTGGCTGGCGAACGAGCCACCCGGTACACCCCGTACCTGGAGCAGATGGCGAGCCGTGGTCTCGTGCCCGACGAGGACTGGACCCAGACCTACGGCGAGACGCAGGCGAGTGCCTTCGCTGCCGCAGTGCGGCTGCTGTCGGCGAAGAATCGGCCGACGGCGATCTACGCCACCACCGACTTCGCCGCGATCGCCGCGATCAACGCCGCCCACATGCTCGGCCTGCGCGTGCCGCACGATGTGGCGGTGATCGGTGTCGGCAACACGCCGGATGCCACCGCCATCACCCCCACCCTGACCACCGTCGGCCCGACCGACTTCTACACGCGGCAGGCGCAGATCATCGTCGAGCGGGCGCTCGCCGATGAGGATGCGCCCGCGCAGCTGCATGAATTTCCGTGGTCGCTGTTCCCCGGCGGATCCACCGACCTCGACGCGCCGGCCGTCCGGCAGTGACACGCACTCAGAAGGAGACCTGTTGGACCTCAAGATCGGCATCATCGGCTTCGGCGCGCGCGCCTCGTTGCGCGAGGAGGTACACCGCCCCGGCCAGGGCTCGCGGGTGACGGCCGTCTGCGACCTCGACGCGGGGGCGCGGGATGCCGCACGAGCCGAGCTGCCCGAGGCACTGATCACCGACGACGTTGATGAGCTGCTGGCCTCCGGCGTGGACGCGGTGATGGTGCTCACCCCCGACCACACGCATGCCGAACTGAGCATTCGGGCGCTGGAAGCCGGCGTCGCGGTCTTCTGTGAGAAGCCGCTGGCGATCGACCTCGCCGACGCGGACGCCATGCTCGAGACGGCTCGGCGCACGGGCACCCGCCTGTACATCGGTCACAACATGCGGCACATGCCCGTCGTCACGCTCATGCGCCGCCTCATCCAGGAGGGGCGCATCGGCGAGGTCAAGGCCGTCTGGTGCCGCCACTTCGTCGGCCACGGCGGCGACTTCTACTTCAAGGACTGGCACGCCGATCGCACTTACTCCACCGGGCTGCTGCTGCAGAAGGGCGCGCATGACATCGACGTCATCCACTGGCTCGCCGGCGCCTACACCGAACAGGTCGCGGCCATGGGCGAGCTCAGCGTGTACGGGGATGTCACCGACCGTCGTGACCGCACGGGCGAGCGGATGCCGGACTGGTTCAGCGTCGACAACTGGCCGCCGGCATCGCTCACCGGCCTGCATCCCACGATCGACGTCGAAGACATCTCGCAGGTGAACATGCGGCTCGCCGGCGGCATCCTCGCTTCGTACCAGCAGTGCCACTTCACGCCCGACTACTGGCGCAACTACACAGTGATCGGGACCGAGGGACGGATCGAGAACGTCGGCGACACGGCCGGCGGCGTGGTGAACCTGTGGAACAGGCGGCACCGCGGCTACGCCGAGCCCGACGAGGTGTTCCCGATCGAGTCGGCCCCGGATGCCGGGCATGACGGCGCCGATGGCCTGTTGGTGGCCGAGTTCCTGCGCTTCGTGCGGGACGGCGGGCTCACCGAGACCTCGCCCGTGGCGGCGCGCGAGGCGGTCGCCGCCGGCATCCTCGCGACGCAGTCGCTGCGCGGCGACGGTTCCGCCGTCGCCGTGCCGCCGCTGGACCCCGACCTCGTCGCCTACTTCGAGCGCGGTCAGATCGAGCTCTGAGACCCGCAGGCTTTCCCCCAGCCTGCCCCCGAATGGGCGTCCGGCCGTTCCCCCAGCCTGGCCGGACGCCCGCTTTGTCGTGCTCGCTCAGGACGCGTCGCGGAACACCGCGCGGCCGACGGCCGTGTCGGTCAGGCGCCAGTCGGTCTCCTTGTTGGTGTGAAACAGGTTCACGAACGAGGCGCCGTGGTCGCGTGCGCGCTCGATGACCATGCGCGTCCACCCCTCCTGGGTGATCCAGTCGGCGGCGGTCGCCTCGTACGGGGGATTCTCCGGCCACTGGTAGACCCAGGTGCCCCAGGCGGCGAAGAACGGCCCGCCCGGCTGGAAGTCGGTGGGCTTATCCGGAGCGGATGCCGTCTCGGCGATGCCCCAGGGCTTGCCGTTCGCCAGCGCCTTCAGGCGCACGACGGGACCGTCGGCACGGGCGAAGCCGAAGACATCTTCAGCGCTCTGCCAACCGGGCGAGCCGGCGCGCACGTTGCTCCAGTTGAACCCGTCGAGGGCGAGCGCGTCGACGTACGCATCGCCCGGATAGTACGCCTCGAAGGGGTACGGGCCCGCGCCATAGTTGAGCGGGTTCCACAGCAGGACCACCTCGGGGGCGATCGCCTGCTTCAGGGCGTACACGTGTCGCCACATGGCGATGTACTCCGCCGGGGTGTTGGCGCCGGGGGCGGTGCCGCTCGACCAGGGGCGCGCTGAGTCGTCCATCTCCGGCGCGAAGCGCACGATGATCTCGGCCTCGTCGGTACGGGTGGCGGCCTGCGCCAGCCAGGACTTCAGATGTGCGTCGAACTGGCCGGCGGCGATGTTACGCGGCGCGAACTGCGGCTGCTGCCCTGCCGGAAGACTCCAGTTCCAGGGCTCCCAGGCGATGAGCAGCGCGGAGCCACGCCGGGCGGCGGCATCGGCGAACTTGTGCGGGAATCCGGGTGACTGCACGAAGTCGACGTAGGTCGACAGCATCCCGTTGGTGTAGCTGAACTGCTTCTCTTCGGTGGCCATCGTGGTGAGCGTGTGGGAGGCCCACCCGAGGATCATCGCGTCGTCGGCGTCGAGGATGCTCAGCTGCGTGGATGCCGTGCGGGGAGTGGGGGCGGTGGGGAGGGGGGATGTCGCCGCGGTGGCTGCGGGTGCGGCGATCAGCGCTGCCAGTGGCAGACACAGCGACCACGCGAGCAGGCGCGCACGCGTGGTCCATCGATGAGGGATCATGTGTTTCCCCCGAGTGGGGAGTGGGGAGCCGGTATATCGGTCGGTGTTCACATCTTCACGTGCCGACAGGCTCCAGCGCGAGGGGGTCTCTGGCGTCACGGCACGCAGAGCGGGCCATGCGACGCTTCGGCGCGGGCTATCCTGACTGCACGATGAGCATCACGCGCCGCACCCTGCTCGTCGGCGCTGGCGCCGGCGTCGTCGGGGTGATGCTGGCCGCGTGCACCGGCGATCCGGTCCCCTCGCCGTCCACCTCGTCGCCCACGCCGCGGCCCACGCCGCCCACCGCCATGCCCGCACCCGTCTCGTGGATGCGCAGCCGCTGGTCGACCGATCCGTATGCGCTCGGCGCTCGCAGCTACCTGCCTGCGGGGTCCGCTCCCGAGCTGCGTCAGGCGCTGGCGGCGCCCATCGCCGACCGCTTATTCCTCGCCGGCGAGGCCACCGATGAGAGCAGGCCCGGCACGGTGTTGGGTGCGGTCGACGCCGGCCGCGCTGCTGCCGCCGCCGCGATCGCCGCCGCGGACGGGCCCGAGCGCATCGCTGTCGTGGGGGCCGGTTTGGCCGGAACCGTGGCCGCGCGTGCGCTGGCCGACGCCGGTCACACCGTCACGGTGATCGAGGCGCGCGACCGTATCGGCGGCCGCATCCATTCCGTCACCGACAAGGACTCCGACCTCCCTGCCCAGCTCGGCTCCTGGCTCAGCGGCCCGGACGAGGCCGCGGCGCTGCGCGCACGGCTGCTCTCGCTCGGCCTCACTGAGATCGATCTCGACACCGGCACCGGATGGACCGCAGATGGCGAAACCGCCTCGCTCGACACGACCCCGCTCCGCGAGGCCATTCGCCGTGCCGGTGACGGTGCCATCGACATACCCCTCACTGACGCGCTCGCGCAGGCCGGCGCCGATCTCGATGATGAGGCGCTCGCCGCCTCGCTCGCCTGGGTGTCGGCCACCTCGGGGGTCGACCCGGAACGGGCGTCCAGTTGGTACCCGCCGAACCTCCTGGCCGATGAGCTCGTGGGTGCGCGCGGCGATGTGGGGGCCGTCGTCGCTGAGGCCGCCAAGGGGCTCGACATCTCGCTCAGTTCGCCGGTGGTGCGTGTCGCTCACGATGACAGCGGAGTGAGCCTGCGGCTCGGCACCGGCGAATCACTCTCGTTCGCCCGCGCGATCGTGACCGTACCTCTCGGCGTGCTGCAGAAGGGGGGCGTCGAGTTTGCCCCCGCTCTGCCGCTCACCCATCGTGGTGCGATCGCCGAGCTGGCCGCGGGGGCTATCGAGACGGTGTGGCTGCGCTTCGACGAGCCGTTCTGGCAGACGGATGCCGCGATCTGGCACATCATCGGCGGGGACGCCTCGATCCGCACCTGGCTGAACCTCGCCCCGGCGACGGGTGAGCCGGTGCTGGTGGGGCTGGTCGGCGGCGCGGAGGCAGAGGCGTTCGCGGCGCTGGACGACGAGGACGCAGAACGGGTCACGGCGGCCTCGCTGACCTACGTCATCCCCGCTGGCGAGTGACTGCGCGAATCGTCGACGTGCGGGCGGGGGTGGGAATGGCCACCGTCGGGTAGGCGTGACTGATGGCGACGAGCACGGTCGCCACGGCAGCGAAGATGGCCAACGCGATCGCCGTGCTCCCGATGAGTTCTGGCAGGCCCGAGACCTGCCGCGGATCGAGGAAGTAGTACGGATACCACCCGATGAGCGACCCACGCCAGATGGTGATGACGCCCCACACCACCGGGTACAGCAGCACATAGGGCACCACCCGCCAATGTGCGGGATGGCGGCCCGGGCCGAGTGTCCATGCGACGAGCGTCCACGCCGGCAGGATGAAGTGCAGCACGGCATCCGACCAGGGAACCGAGATCGGGATGCCGCGCAACCGGGCCTGCCAGACGATGAGACCGAAGGCGAGCCCCGCCGTGGTGGTCCAGCTGAGCACCAGTGCACGCGTCGTGGTGAGCCAGGTCGGATCTTCCGGCAGGCGCATCGCGACGATGCCCGCGATCACGGCGACGATGGTGAAGGCGGTGTTCGACTGGATGGTCAGATAGGCGAAGAAATTGTCGCCGGCGATCGACTGCGAACTGAGCCCCCACAGGCCGCGGTGCACGAGCGAGACCAGACACACGAAAGCGGTCACCAGACGTGACCAGCCGAACGCCTGTCTCGTGATCACGCGCGGTGTCGCCCTCCTGTTCTCGCCCCCTGGGCTGAGTCTACGGAAAGCGCACCCCCGCTAGAGTGGCGGCGTGACTGCGCTGCGTGTTCTTCTCGTCGCTGTCGGCGGGATGATCGGCACGTCCGCGCGTCTCGCGCTCGGTCTCGTGCTTCCGGATGCCGGTCTGCCCTGGGCCGTGCTCACGGCGAACGTGCTGGGGGCGTTGCTGATCGGCGTCCTCACCGCGCGTCTGCCCTCGCCCGAGGTGCGGGTGTTTCTCGGCACCGGAGCTCTCGGCGGTTTCACGACCTACAGCGCACTCACCGTCGGTGCCCTGCAGACCGCGCAGGATGCTCCGCTGCTCGGCATCGTCTATGCGGCGGGCAGCATCGTGCTGGGCCTTGTCGCCGCGGCCCTGGGCTTGCGGCTCGGTCGGAGATCGGAGGCAGCGCGATGACGCCGCTGATCTTCGCGCTGACCGCGGTCGCCGGCGGTGTCGGCGCCGCCGCGCGGTATGTGCTCGATGTGACCGTCGCGCGTCTCACCGGCACGCGATTCCCGTGGGGCGTGTTCGCCATCAACCTGCTGGGTTCGTTCTTGCTCGGGCTGGTCACCGCGCTGCTGCCGGATGCCGCCACGGTCGTCGGCCTGGGGCTGCTCGGCGGGTTCACGACGTTCAGCACCGCGATGGTCGACACGGTCGCGCTCTGGCGCGACGGGGCACGTCGGGCATCCGTCTTCAACGCCGCCGGGATGCTGCTGCTGGGCCTGCTCGCCGCCGCCGCGGGGATGGGGCTGGGCTCTCTCCTCTGAATGCGGTTCTGTGGTCCCGATCGCGGTAATGTACATCTGTACAGAAAGGGGTCAGGATGCCGCACGCCACACCGCGTCGTCGTCGCGACCCCGAAGCGCGCCGCCGCGAGATCGTCACCGCCGCGGCCGAGCTCATCATCGAGGTCGGCGTGGACGCGCTCACGCACCGCATGATTGCCGCGCGGGCCGGTGTGCCCCTCGGCGCGACCACGCAGTATTTTGCGACGCTGGACGACCTTCGCGCCGAGGCGCTGACATGCCTCGCCGCGGTGGTGGATACCCGGATCGACGACATGCGCGCCGCGCTCGCTGAACGCGGAGCGACCGCCGCTGTGCTCACCGATCTCGTCATGCAGGGGCTGAACGACGCGCATGCGCTCGAAGCTGATCGGGCGGTGGTCACCGCCGCGGTGCACGACCCGACGGTGCGTACTCTGGCCCGGCGCTGGGTCGACCAGATGACCGAGTTCCTCGCCGAGACCCATGGCGTTCAGCGCGCCACCGCCGTCACCGTCTTCATGGACGGCATCCTCTGGCACTCGCAGATGCACGCGCAGCCGCTGCCTGCCCACCTCATTCAGACCGCCCTCGCCGACTTGCTCGGCGAGGAATCCCGCACTTCGTCCCCGAGCGACTGAAACGAGCCCTGCATGTCGAACCTCGCCGTCCTGAGCCTGCGCAACCGCGCGCTCATCGCGCTGATCACGATCGTCGCCGCGGTCTTCGGTGGCCTGGCGCTCACCAACCTCAAGCAGGAGCTCATCCCCTCGCTCGAGTTGCCCGCCCTCGTCGTGATGACCAGCTACCCCGGCGCCTCGCCCGAGGTCGTCGAGAACGACGTCTCCACCCCCATCGAGACCGCGATCCAGGGCGTCCCGGGGCTTGACTCGTCGAGCGCCACGAGCACGACGAACGCGTCGATCGTGCAGGCGACGTTCGACTACGGCACCAACCTCGCCACGGCCGAGCAGAAGATGCAGCAGGCGATCAACCGCATTTCCTCCACGCTCCCCGAAGATGTCTCACCGCAGGTGCTCAGCGTCTCGATCGACGACTTCCCCGTCATCCAGATCGCGGTGACCGGCTTCGATGACGCCGAGACCGCCCAGGCTGATCTCGAGAACGTGGTCATCCCCGACATCGAAGACGTCGACGGCGTCAACGCCGCGCAGATCGTCGGCGGGGTGGGTCAGCGTGTCACGATCACCCCGGATGACGCCGAGCTCGCGGCCGCCGGCGTCAGCACCTCCGCGATCCGCGATGCGCTCGACCAGAACGGCGTGCTGTTCCCCGGAGGTGACATCACCGAGGGCGACGAGACGCTGACCGTGCAGACCGGGGCGAAGATCACGTCGGCCGACGAGATCGCCGAACTGCCACTGGTGGGCACCGACGTGACCATCGGCGACGTCGCCGAGGTCGTGCAGGAGGCCGACCCCGTCACCTCGCTCTCGCGTGTGGACGGCGAGGATGCCCTCTCTATCGCGGTGACCAAGCTGCCGGCGGCGAACACCGTCGAGGTGTCCGACGGGGTGCTCGCCGTGCTCGACGACCTGGGCGAGACCTTCCCCGGCGCCGAGTTCACCGTCATCTTCGATCAGGCCCCGTACATCCAGCAGTCGATCGAGACGCTTGCGACCGAAGGCCTGCTGGGTCTGGCATTCGCGGTGATCGTCATCCTCGTCTTCCTGCTCTCGATCCGCTCCACCCTGGTCACCGCGATCTCGATCCCGACCTCGGTGCTGATCACCTTCATCGGGCTGCAGGCGTTCGGCTACTCGCTGAACATCCTCACCCTCGGCGCTCTCACGATCGCGATCGGGCGGGTTGTCGACGACTCGATCGTGGTCATCGAGAACATCAAGCGCCACTACGTCGAGGGTGCCGACAAGATGAAGGCCATCCTCCTCGCGGTGCGCGAGGTGGCGGCGGCGATCACGGCATCCACCATCACGACGGTTGCGGTGTTCTTGCCCATCGTCTTCGTCGGCGACATGGTGGGTGAGCTGTTCCGCCCGTTCGCTGTGACCGTGACGATCGCCATGGTCGCGTCACTGCTTGTGGCTCTCACCATCGTGCCGGTGCTGGCGTACTGGTTCCTGCGACCCGGCAAGCCCGTCATCGACGAGAACGGCCAGCGCATCGACCCCGAAGACCCGGCCGCCCCGCCGACCCCGCTGCAGCGGATGTACCGGCCGATTCTCGGCTGGACGCTCAAGCACTCGGCCCTCACCGTCGTTCTCGCCATCGTCGTGCTCGCGGCGACCTTCGCGGCCGCACCGCTGATGAAGATCAACTTCCTCAGCGACTCGGGCCAGAACACCATGACCGTCACGCAGGATCTCGGCCCCAGCGCCAGCCTCGAGGCGAAGTCGGAGGCGGCCCTGGCCGTCGAGGACGCCCTCGCCGACATCGACGGCATCGAGCACGTGCAGGCGTCGATCGGCTCGAGCGGCTCCGCGCTGCGCGACGCGTTCTCCGGCGGGGCCGGGGTCACGTACTCGATCCAGACGGATGCCGATGTCGACCAGGAGGCGCTGCGCGCCACCGTGCAGAAGGCCGTTGAAGGCGTCGAGGATGCCGGTGAGATCGTCGTCGCCGGATCCAGCGGCTTCGGGTCGAGCAACATCGAGGTGACCGTCACGGCGCCGAACGCCGACGCGCTGCAAGAGGCGACCGACACGCTCGTCGCCGACCTCGAGGGGCGTGACGGCATCGGTCAGGTCACCGACAACCTCGCCTCGTCGTTGCCCTACATCGCCGTGGTCGTCGACCGCGACGATGCCGCTGCCCGCGGTCTGTCGGAGGTGGCCGTCGGCTCGATCGTCTCCGCGTCGATGCGCCCGCAGCAGATCGGCACGGTCGAGATCGACGAGACGGCGCTGACCGTCTACCTCGCCGCTGACGAACCGCCCACGACGGTCGCGGCCCTGCGCGAACTGGTCATCCCCACGGCGACCGGTCCCGTCGAGCTGCAGGACATCGCCGTGGTCGAGGAGCGGGAGGGACCGACCTCGATCACCACCGAGAAGGGTCAGCGCACCGCCACGATCACCGTGCCTCCGGCATCCGACGACCTCGCCGTGGCGACCACGTCGGTGAACGCCGCGCTCACCGGAACCGATCTGCCCGACGGCGCGCGCGCCGAGGTGGGTGGCGTCACCCAGCAGCAGGCGGACTCGTTCTCACAGCTGGGTCTGGCGATGCTGGCGGCGATCCTCATCGTCTACGTGGTGATGGTGGCGACCTTCAAGTCGCTGCGGCAGCCGCTGCTGCTGCTGGTGTCGGTGCCGTTCGCGGCGACCGGTGCGATCCTGCTGCAGATCATCACCGGGGTGCCGCTGGGTGTGCCGTCGCTGATCGGTGTGCTGATGCTCATCGGCATCGTGGTGACCAACGCGATCGTGCTCGTCGACCTCGTCAACCAGTACCGCGAGAAGGGGCTGTCCACCGCCGACGCCGTGCTCGCCGGTGGAGAGAAGCGTCTGCGCCCGATCCTGATGACGGCGCTGGCGACGATCTTCGCCCTGACGCCGATGGCGCTGGGCATCACCGGGCACGGCGGGTTCATCTCGCAGCCCCTCGCGATCGTCGTGATCGGTGGTCTGGTCTCGTCGACCGTGCTCACCCTGATCGTGCTGCCGACCCTGTACAACCTCGTCGAGGGTGCCAAGGAGCGGCGAGCCGCGAAGCGGCGGGGTACGGATGCCGAAGAGGCCGCGCCTGCGGCATCCGACGACCACCCGCTCACGCGGCGCGAGCGACACGGGGGTTGAGGTCGCCGCGCCCCGCCTGTTCGGGAGGAGATCGCACGCTGGGGAGGAAGATTCTGACCTGCGACTCCTCCCCACGCGGAGATCTCCTCCCAAGCGCGCGGCGCGCGGCTGGGTGCGACGCGAGGTCAGTCGAGTCGGATGCCCCAGTGCAGCTCCCACGTCTCACCCGGGGCGAGGCGACGCAGCCCGCGGCCGGAGTTGAAGGCCTCTGCGGGCGCGGTCATCGGTTCGACGGCGACGACGAGCGGCTGACCCGGATAGCGGTCGGTGGTGAAGGCCTGCACGTAGTCGAAACCCTCGCCCTGCCAGACCGTGACCGTGCGGCCGTCCGGTGCCGTCAGCGTCGTGCGGGCGAGGCCGTCGGGGTCTCGCCGCAGCGTTGCGAAGCCGGTGTCGAGTTCGACGTCGCCCAGGCGCCGCCCCGCACGCAGGTCGGTGCCGCCAGAGACGGGCTGCTCGCCGATCGGCAGCATCCGGTCGTCGGTCTCGAAATAGGTCTCGGCGGGGATGTGCAGCACGAGCTCGCGCGGGTCGACGCCGCCGATCGTCACATACGGATGCGTGCCGAGGGCGACGGGCGCGGTCGTGGCCGAGTGGTTCGTGAGGGTGTGGGTGACCTCGATTCCGGCATCCGTCAGCGCGTACGTCACGGTCGTCTCGACGAGGTACGGATAGCCGGTCTGCGGCACGATCGTGCCGCGCAGGGTGAGCGATGACTCGGACTGCTCGACGAGGTCGTACGCGGTGAAGCGCAGCAGACCGTGGCTGGCGTTGCGCAGCTTCGGCTCGGTGATCGCGAGCGCGCGAGTGACATCGCCGTCTTGCCAGACGCCGTCGCGGATGCGGTTCGGCCACGGCACCAGCACGACACCCGAGGCCATCGGCGTCGGCTCATCGGCCGGGTACGGCGGCACGATGTTGACCCCGCCGACGGCCAGGTGGCGCAGTGACGCACCCACCTGGGTGATCTCGGCGGCTACGTCGCCGCGGCGCAGGGAGAACGGGATGCCGGTGGGCGAAGGCGTCTCAGACATGCGCTCATCGTATGCCGCGCGGCGGCTTCACAGGTGGCTCCGGTATTCTGGGGGCGTCGGCTTCGGGCGCCGCGCTCCGCGCGGATCGTGTTCTGAATGTGTGAGCCCAGGGGCCGATGGTTCATAAACCATCACATGAATGGCCCCGGCCGATGAACGCCCGGGTATGTCCGCCGTGCGCTGAGCTCTGTGCGCACGGGGCGGACGCTGTTCTCGTGTCAGAGACAGTCAGGAAACACCATGCCCAAGAATGGCAAGCCCAAGGGCGGTCGCCCCGCCCGCAACTTCGAGCCGCGCTACGGCGCCAAGAAGACTTCGTTCCACGACCGGCACGCCGGTGGTCGCCCTGGTCGCGATGACCGGACGGATGCCGGTGAGCGCCGCACCCCGCGCGGCCCCGGTTCGGTGAGCCCGAAGCACCGCGGGTACCGTCCCGCTGAGGCCGAGGGTGGCGAGAAGCGTCGCTGGAGTGCACAGGAGCGCGCCGGCCGCGATGAGGCCCGCTCGATCCGCAACCGCGCCGAGTCCGGCCGCCGCGAGGCCCCGCACCACGATCGCCGCGACGACCGCGGCTACGATCGCCGCGACGACCGCGGGTACGACCGCCGCGACGACCGTGGACCGCGTCGCGACGACCGTCGCTTCGAGGGTCAGCGCCAGGAACGTGGCGAGCGTCCGCGGTTTGACCGCACCGAGCGCCCCTCGTTCGACCGGAGCGGTGGCGATGACCGTCCGCGGTACGACCGGAACGACCGTCCGCGGTTTGACCGTAACGATCGCGCTGACCGTCCCCGTTTCGACCGTAACGAGCGTCCTCGCTTTGATCGGAACGACCGTACCGACCGTCCGCGGTTTGACCGCGACGAGCGCCCGCGTCGCGACGACCGGGCATCCGGCGACCGTCGCTTCGACCGCACCGAGCGCCCCTCGTTCGACCGCACCGAGCGTCCGCGTTTCGACCGCAACGACCGCACCGACCGTCCGCGGTTCGACCGCAACGAGCGTCCGCGTTTCGACCGTAACGATCGCACCGACCGTCCGCGTTTCGACCGTGATGAGCGCCCGCGTCGCGACGACCGGGCATCCGGCGACCGTCGCTTCGAGCGCACTGAGCGTCCGCGGTTCGACCGTGACGAGCGCGCAGCGCGCGCCGATCGTCCGAGCCGCAGCGACTGGAACCGCACCGCGGCCCCCGCGCGCGAGCAGGTCGAAGACGTCGTGCACGAGCGCCTTGAGGCGCAGGCCGTGCAGGCCGTCGAGGTCGCGGATGTCACCTTCGGTGACCTCGGCCTCGGCTCGAACATCGTCGAGACGCTGAAGAACATGGGCGCCGAGACGCCCTTCCCGATCCAGGCCGCGACCATCCCGTCGATCCTCGAGGGGCGCGACGTGCTCGGCCGCGGTCGCACCGGCTCGGGCAAGACGATCGCCTTCGGCGCGCCGCTCGTCGAGCGCATCCTGCTGTCGCAGAAGGGCAAGCGCCGCGAGATCGGCCGCAAGCCGCGCGCGCTCATCCTCGCCCCGACCCGTGAGCTCGCCCTGCAGATCGACCGCACCGTGCAGCCGATCGCGCGCAGCGTGGGCCTGTTCACCACGCAGATCTACGGTGGTGTGCCGCAGGCGCGGCAGGTGGGCGCGCTGAAGAAGGGCGTCGACATCATCATCGGCACCCCCGGCCGCATCGAAGACCTCATCGATCAGGGCAAGCTCGACCTCTCCGAGGTGCGCATCGCCGTGCTCGACGAGGCCGACCACATGGCCGAGCTCGGTTTTGCCGAGCCCGTGCAGCGCATCCTTCGTCAGACGGGCACCGACCTCGACGACGGTGCCGCCAGCCAGAAGCTGCTGTTCTCAGCGACGCTCGACCGTGAGGTCGCAGCCCTCGTGGACGAGTTCCTCGTCGATCCGGCCGTCTACGAGGTCGCCGGCGAAGACCAGAACTCGGGCACGATCGACCACCGCGTGCTCGTGATCGAGCACCGCGACAAGGCCGACGTGCTCACCTCGCTGGTCGACCGCGAGGGCCAGACCCTGGTGTTCGCCCGTACCCGCGCCTACGCCGAGATGCTCGCCGAGCAGTTCGAGGATGCCGGCATCGCCGCTGTCTCGCTGCACGGTGACCTGAACCAGGCCAAGCGCACCCGCAACCTGCAGAAGCTCACCTCAGGCAAGGTGCAGGTGCTGGTCGCGACGGATGTCGCCGCGCGCGGCATCCACGTCGACGACATCGATCTGGTCGTGCAGGCCGACGCTCCCGACGAGTACAAGACGTACCTGCACCGTTCGGGCCGTACCGGCCGCGCTGGTCGCTCGGGGCGTGTGGTCACGCTGATCACCCGTCACCGTCGTCGTCGCATGGAGGATCTGCTCGGCCGCGCCGAGATCGACGCGCCGTTCGATCAGGCCCAGCCCGGTGATGACGTGATCGAGGAGATCGCCGGCCGCATGCCGAGCGAGGCCGACCTCACCCGCTGACCCGCACGCCCTCGAGGGGTCAAGAACTGTCGCATCCTGCCCGCGCAGGCGACGGATCTTGACCCCTCGTCGCGTCTGCGGGGTCGTCAGACCAGCATGTGCTCGTGCACCGAGGTGCTCAACGCCGTGCCGTTGAGGTCGAGGTAGAGCACCCGTTCGGTGATGGTGAGCGTCAGCGTGTTGCGGCGTTCGAGCAGATCTGCTGCCGCGTCGATGAACCCGGTGTCGAAGCTGAACACGCGGATGTCCTCGGCGCGGTGGATGCGCTTGCCGGCCCACGGCGCCATCACCTTGGCGGGGTCTCGGTGCGTGTAGACGACGGTGCGGTCGGCGAGGCGGCTGCCGTAGTGCAGTCGCTCGGCGTCTGGCGCACCGACTTCGATCCAGGCGGTGATGCTGCCGGTGAGGTCGCGCACGAGCACGGCGGGTTCGTCGGTCTGCGAGATGCCGCCGCCGAAGTCGATGCCCTCGGCGTGCTCGAGGCCGTGCGCGATCACGCGGGTGATCATGTACGCGTCGGTCTCGGACGGATGCCGCGCGACGCGGAGTGAGTAGTCCTCATAGACGCCACGATCGGTGTCTGCCAGTTGCACGTCGAACGTGATGATCGTTGAACCGATGGCCATGATCGTCGAGCCTACGCGGGATGCGCAGTCGCCTCGAAGCGGAACCGCACGAGTACGGCGAGGGTGTCGTCATCGACACGGAAGGTGGGATCCCCCAGCCAGGTCCGGTAGTCGGCGCCGTGCCAGTAGCGCTCATGCGCTTCGCGCCACTCGGCGACGGTGGCGTACCCCTCGCCCTCGTTGCGCGCGTGCTCTTCGTCGACATCCGCGAGGCGCACGATGCGCACCTGTTCGATCGTCTCGATGCCGATTGACGCTCCCGAGGAGTCGACGACGGATGCCCGAGAGCCGACGTCGGGGAGGGGCTCGCCATCCACGTCGAGTTCGAGCAGCAGAAGTGTCGTGGTCGTCTTCGCGCCGGAACGGATGGCTGCCAGGAGTCGGTCGCGGAGGGGCCCGGGGAAGGCGTACTCCGAGATCGGCAGGTCATCGGTGGGCATGTCGTCAGCGTATCCGGCGTGATCGGCGGGGACGCGCGACGGCGTCAGAAAAGGGTCGGCGCGGCAGGTGGTGCGGCGGCCGCGGGCACGGTCGAGCGCGGGCGTGCGCGCGGAGGGCGCGGCTGTTCGTCTTCGTGCCGCATCTGCAGTCCGTGTGCGCGGATGAGCGGCCGCACGCGCTTGGCGAGCCACTGCCGGTAACCCTTCGGCGCCTCGGCGGCAGTGCCCGGGTACAGCCCGCGGTACGACGAGAGCAGTTCCGGATGCTCGCGCTCGAGCCACTGTAGGAACCAGGGCTTCACGCCTGGCCGCAGGTGCAGGGCACCGTAGATGGCGTAATCCGCACCCGCTTCCTTGATGCGGCGCAGCGCTTCGGAGAGGTGGGCGACGGAGTCGGTGAGGTGGGGGAGCACCGGCATGAGGAAGACCCCGACCTCGAAGCCGGCATCCGCCAGGGCGCGCACGGTGTCGAGCCGCGCCTGAGTGGAGGGCGTTCCTGGCTCGATCGAATGCTGCAGGTCGTCGTCGTACATCGCGATCGACATCTGTACGTCGATCGGTACCTGGCGCGCGGCCTCACGCAGCAGCGGGATGTCGCGCCGGATCAGCGTGCCCTTGGTGAGGATCGACATCGGCGTGCCGGAATCCGCCAGGGCCCGGATGATGCCGGGCATGAGCTTGTAGCGCCCTTCGGAGCGCTGATACGGGTCGGTGTTCGTGCCCAGCGCCACAGTCTCTCGCTGCCACGAGCCGCGCCGCAGTTCGCGTTGCAGCACCTCGGCGACGTTGGTCTTGACGACGATCTGCGAGTCGAAGTCACCGCCGCCGTCGAGATCCAGGTACTCGTGCGTCCCTCGGGCGAAGCAATACGTGCAGGCATGACTGCATCCGCGGTAGGGGTTGATGGTCCAGCCGAACGGCATCTTCGATGGCCCCGGCACGCGATTGAGCGCTGACTTCGCGAGCACCTCGTGAAAGGTCATCCCGGCGAACTCGGGCGTCGTGACCGAGCGCACGATGCCGGTGCGGTTCTCGAGTCCAGGCAGCGCATCGGCATCCGCATCGTCGATCGTCTGTCCCTGCCACCGCATATGTTCATTAGAACAAAGAAACGAAGGTTTGTCGAGGGGGTGTAGAAGACATGTACGGTCTGCGTGCTGTCCTGATCTGGGTCAGAATGGACGGATGCATGTTTCGCAGCCCCGGCACGCTGCGTCGCACTCCCGAATGCTTCTTGTCGCCGTCCCGATCGGACTGCTGTTCACGGCCGCGGCATCCCTCGGGGTGCTCGCCTCGACGCCGAAGATCGACTCCTCGGCGCCCCCGCTGCCCGCCGCGGCCGCGCAGCTGCCGTCGATCGACGTGGAGCAGCAGATCGCCGCCGACCCGTGCGCCGATGCCGAGGTCGAGGCCGCCGTCGCCGACGGTGACGATGAGGCCATCGTGCGAGCCTTCGGCGGGGGCGAGGAGTTCCGCGCCGCCGTCGCGGCCGGCAATGCTCCGTGCGTCTCGCTGGCAAATCCGAAGCGTGTGTGGGTGGTGGTGAACAAGGCGCGCCCGCTGGCGCCCACCGACTACGCGCCGGCGTCCCTCGCGCAGAACACGCTGCAGACGACGAGTCCCTCGGGTCGGATGCGTCCCGAGGTGGTCGAGGCCCTGGCTGACATGGCTGCGCAGGCCGAGGCCGATGGCGTCGGCGCGATCGGCGTCAACAACGGTTACCGCTCCTACGGGCTGCAGCAGGCCACGTATGCGGCGCACGTCGACGAGCACGGGCAGGAGAAGGCCGACGCCGGATCTGCCCGCCCCGGTCACAGCGAGCATCAGACGGGGCTCGCGGTCGACGTCGTGGCGTGCGGTGACGACGGATGCACGGGGCTGGATGCGTTCGGTGCCACTCCGCAGGGCACATGGGTCGCCGAGAACGCATGGCGCTACGGCTTCATCGTGCGTTACGAAGACGGTCAGACCAGGACCACCGGATACCTCGCCGAGCCCTGGCACCTGCGGTATATCGGCCCCGAGCTTGCCGAGGCGTACCGTGCGGGCGGCTTCCACTGCCTCGAGCAATTCTTCTCGCTGCCGCACGCCCCGGACTACACCGGCTGACGCCGCCGTTGCGGCATCCCACAACGCCGGTACGCAGTCTCACTGATTGTGGGATGCATTCTCACAATCGAGTGTCCCGGCCGTGGACGCAGACGTAGAATCGCGGGTGCGAAGACGCACGCACACGTCAGGAGGATGCCATGGAACGCGACATCTACGAAGAGGATCACGAGGCCTTCCGCGACCTCGTCAAGGACTTCGTCAAGCGCCACGTCTCGAACGAGGCTATCGAGCGGTGGGATGCCGCCGGTGAGATCGACCGCGAGACGATGCTCGCCGCGGGTGAGGCCGGCCTGATCGGTCTGTCGGTGCCCGAGGAATTCGGCGGCGCAGGCATGCTCCAGGACTACCGCTTCCGGGCGATCGTGAACGAAGAGGTCATCGGTGCGGGCGCCGGTTCGCTCGCCGGTGCCTTCGGCATCCAGGACGACCTGGCTGTGCCCTACCTCGTGCACATGGGTACGCAGGAGCAGAAGGAGAAGTGGCTGCCGCGCATGGCATCCGGCGAGATCCTCGGCGCCCTCGCGATGACCGACCCGGGAGCCGGCAGCGACCTGCGCGGCATCAAGACCAACGCCAAGAAGGTCGACGGCGGGTACATCCTCAACGGTGCAAAGACGTTCATCTCGTCGGGCAAGACCGCCGACATCGTGGTGACCTTCGTCAAGACCGGTGAAGGCACCCGCCCCGACGCGTTCAGCCTGCTGATCGTCGAGAACGGCATGGAAGGCTTCGACCACGGCAAGAAGCTCAGCAAGATGGGCTTCCACGGCTGGGACACCGCCGAGCTGTCGTTCACCGACGTCTTCGTCCCCGACGAGAACCTCATCGGCGGTAAGGAAGGGCTCGGTTTCGTCCAGCTCATGATGAACCTGCCGCTCGAGCGCCTGTCGATCGCCGTCTCGGCCGCCGCCGCGACCGAGGCCGCGCTGAAGTGGACCGTCGCGTACACCAAGGAGCGCGAGGCGTTCGGTGAGCGCATCATCGACTTCCAGAACACCCGCTTCAAGATCGCCGACATGGCCACCACCGTCGACGCCGTCTGGGCGTACGTCGACCGCGGTCTCAAGCTCTACGCGGCCGAGAAGCTCACCGCCGAAGAGGCCGCGCAGCTGAAGTTCTGGGCAACGGAGCGCGAGTGGGAGGTGCTCGACACCGGCGTGCAGCTGCACGGTGGCTACGGCTACATCACCGAGTACCCGATCGCCCGTGCGTTCCTCGACGCCCGCGTGCACCGTATCTACGGCGGCACGAACGAGATCATGCGCGAGCTCGTCGGCCGAAAGATCGCCGGCAAGCGCTAACGCCCACGTCGGACGAGGGCCTCGGATGCTGCATCCGGGGCCCTCTCTGCATGTTCCCCCTCCCGCAGCCCGTGTCCCACTTTCCGCTGTACATGTCCCACTTTCTGCAGGGCATGTCCCAAAAACTGCGGTTATCCGGCCTGTTTGACAGCAGTTTTTGGGACATGCTGCGCCGGATGCCGGATGCCGGATGCCGGATGCCGGATGCCGGATGCCGGATGCCGGATGCCGGATGCCGGATGCCGGATGCCGGATGCCGGATGCCGGATGCGACCACGCGCGAGGGTTACAGCCGTGTCGACCTCGCGCGGGAATGTGCGCTTCGCGCGGAGGCATCCGTCATTTCTCTCCGCGCAAAGCGCACATCTCCGCGCGAAGCAACCTTCCCGCCCGGCGGTATCCACGAAAAGCGGGACACGCACCACGAAAAGTGGGACATGCACGACGAAAAGTGGGACATGCACGACGAAAAGTGGGACATGCACGGTGAGCGGACGCTCAGCCGCTGAGGCCCCACGGGAACAGCATCCAGAAGATCGCGGCCGACACCGCGACGGCGGCCGCCACGAACACGGTGTCCCGTGTGCGCCAGGGCACCAGGTGGCGCTCGGTGCGGGTCGGGTAGGCGCCGAAGGCGCGGGCATCCATCGCCAGCGCCACCCGCTCCGCATGACGAATCGCACCGGCCAACAGCGGCACGATGTATCCCCAGCCGCGCGCCAGCCGGGCGAACGGCCCGCGGCCCCCATGCTGCCCCCGCACCCGATGAGCGGCCCGGATCACGTCGAGTTCATGCCGGAATCTCGGCACGAACCGGAACGCCGCGAGCGCCGTGTACCCGATCCGGTACGGCATCCGCAGCTGCTGCACGCTCGCCCGCACCAGGTCGGGTCCGCTGGTGGTCAAGCCGCCGATGAGCGACAGGGCAAGAATCGCGCCGAGCCGCAGTGACGTGGCGAAGCCGATCTGCAGCGCCCCGGCGTGCAGCATCCATCCACCCCACTGCACCAGCACCGCAGACGCATCCACCTGAGCGGGATCGACCCAGATCGCGAATCCCACCCCGATCACGACGAGTGCCAGCGGCACCGCCACGAACAGCGCGAGCGCCGTCGTGCGGGTCAGCCGCGCCCCGATCAGCAGCACGACGTATGCCGCCGCGAGGAAGACCGCCGGCACGACCAGATCGCGCACGAACACCAGCAGCACGATCGCGGGTAGCACTCCGGCGATCTTCGCGAGCGGATTCAGCCCGTACAGAAACTGCCATGGCCTGGTCGGCACCAACCGGGCATACGGGTCCAGAAGGCTCATACGCCTCCGATCCGTCCGCGCAGCCCCGGCGGCAGCAGCCGGTGCAGTGCGGGCAGTCGCAGCCCGGCCGATTCGAACAGCGTCTCGTCGGCGAACAGCTCCGCCGTCCTCCCTGTCGCGTGCAGGCGACCGTCGGCGAGGATCACCGTGTGCGTCGTGTGATCGGCGACGAGTTGCAGGTCGTGCGTGACCAGCACGATCGTCGTCCCCTCGTCGCGCAGCTGCTCCAGCAGATCCAGCAGTTCGCCGGCCCGGGCGCGGTCCTGACCGAAGGTGGGCTCGTCCAGCGCGAGGACCCGCGGCCGGGTGATCAGCGCCGTGCCCACAGACAGGCGCCGCTTCTCACCGCCCGAGAGCAGGAAGGGATGGATGCCCGACTTCCCGGCGAGTCCGAACCGTCGCAGCATCTCGCCGACGCGCTCGTCGATCTCGGCATCCGGTACGCGTTGCCGGCGCAGGCCGTGCGCGAGTTCCTCGAAGACCGTGGCCGAGATGAACTGATGCTCGGGGTTCTGAAACACGAAACCGATGCGCGCCGACAGCTCTCGGGGAGACGCCTTCGCCGCATCCCGTCCATCGACCTGCACCTGCCCACGCGGCGGCGGCACGACGCCTGCCAGCGCCTGGATGAGCGTCGTCTTTCCGGCACCGTTCGCGCCGACGATCGCGGTCAGGCTGCCCGCGGGGATGTCGAGGTCGATGCCGTGCAGCAGCTCGGTGCGGCCGCGGCGTACGGTCAAGCCACGCGCCTGGACGATCGGGGGAGCGGCGACGGCATCCGACTGCTCGCTCAGCGTGCTGAGATCCGGCAGATCTGGTGCGGCATCCAGCCCCGCACGCAACTGACCCGGCGTCAGCGGCAGCGGTTCGAGCCGCACGCCCAGCGCGCGCAGTCGCAGCGCGGCGAGGGATGCCGCCGGCAGCCACACCCCCATCTCGACGAGGTCGTCGGTGTGCGCGCGCAGCACCTCGGCGGCGGGGCCGTCGATCGCGACGTGCCCCGCGCGGTCGAGCACGATCACTCGGGTGACGAAGTCCATCGCCGCGTCGAGGTTGTGCTCCACGAGCAGGATCGCCCGGTCACCCGCGGCGACCACATCGGCGAGCGCGGCGTACACGTCGTCGATGCCCTGCGGGTCGAGATTCGCCGTCGGCTCGTCGAGCACGATCAGCGGGGAGTCCAGCGCAAGCGCGCACGCGATCGCGAGGCGCTGCCGGCCGCCTCCGGAGAGCACGTCCGGGCTCTCTGTCCGGCGCTCCCACAGCTGGGTGCGCCGCAGGGCATCCTCGGTGCGCCGCTCGACCTCGGCGACCGGCAACAGCAGGTTCTCGGGGCCAAAGGCGACCTCGTCGTAGACGGTGGCGGTGACGATCTGCGCGTCGGGGTCTTGGAACACCATGCCGACCCGCGTGCTCAGGGTGGCGGTGGGCGTCGTCGCGGTGTCCAGCCCCCCGGCGATCACATCGCCGGTCATCGCAGCGGGAACCGCGTGCGGGATCAGCCCGTTCAGCGCCAGGGTGAGCGTCGATTTGCCTGACCCGGACGGCCCCAGCAACAGCACCACTTCCCCGGGGTGGATGTCGAAAGTCGCGCTGCGCGGGGCGGGATGCGTGGCATCCGCGTGCGTGATCGACAGGTCACGCACGCTCAGCAGGGGCGCGGATGGGCGCACGGCGTAACCCCGGTCTCCAGCGGATCGAATTCCTCCAGGTTAGTCGACCCTAACCTGACCGGCCACCGCGGCCGGAGTCCTCAGCGCTGGGCGACGCCCGCGCGACGCAGCGCCGAGCCGATGCCGAGCCCGATGGCGGTCCAGATGACCGGCCCGAGCACCGACAGCAGCAGGTAGGCGATCTGCGCCCACGGCGGCAGGGTGCTCAGGTGCGCCACGAAGAACACCACGACGGCGACGATCGCGCCAATGATGACTGCAGAGATGAAGAAGCGCCACGGCCCCCACGAGCGGTAGCGGGTGAGCGCGGCGACGCCTTCCTGCACGGCACCGAACAGCAGCGCGGTGCCGATGAACCGCAGTGCCCACGCCGGGTTGAACGCGCTCGCGATGAGCGCCGCGATCAGGTGCGTGACCAGGGCGACGTAGCGCTCGCGCAGCACTTCCTGCGCGATGATGCCCGGCAGCACGTGCGACCCCAGCACCAACCCGTAGGCGTAGGGGGCGAGCACGAGGACGGCCGGCGTGAGCAGCCCGGCGATCCCGCCGAGGATGCCGGTGGCCACGCCGATCGCGGCGCAGACGAGCAGCGTCCGCGTGCTGAGGAACGGGCGGGTCTTCACCGACTCAGCCTATCGGCGCGTCCGGTGCCAGGGCTGGGCCGGATGCCGGAGAAATTCCGGGCTGCGGCACGTTGGGTAGCCGGGCGTCATAGCCAATGGGTAGGTTGGGCGACGGTGCGGCAACGCGGCCGCACTGCAATCATCAGGAGCAGCTCATGGGACGAAATCCCCTCCGAGTGACAGCGGCCGTATCCCTGGCCGCGTTGTTCATAGGGTCCGTAGCAACCACCGGATATGCGGCAGAGGGGGTGACGACACCCACCCCGATCGAGGGGACGCCCGGCCACTACATCGTGGTGCTGAAGGCCGATCCTCTCGCGAGCTACGACGGCGGCACCGCCGGCCTGAAGGCGACGAAGCCTCAGAAGGGCAAGCAGCTCGACGCGCAGTCCGCGAACTCGCAGAAGTACGTGGCGCACCTCAAGAACGAGCAGCGCAAGCTGGCCAAGGCAGCCGGCGTCACCCCAGACGCCAGCTACGCGGTCACCCTCAACGGCTTCAGCGCCGAATTGAGTGGTGCGCAGGTCGACAAGCTCCGCGCGTCGAAGGATGTGCTCGGCGTGTTCCCTGACAGCGTCCGCCACCCGCAGGCGCAGTCGTCGACCGACTTCCTCGGGCTGGGTTCTGACTCCAACGGCACCGGTGGCCTGTGGGAGGAGACCGGCGGCGTGGACTCCGCCGGCGAAGGCGTCGTGGTCGGCGTGATCGACACCGGCATCGCCCCGGAGCACCCGTCCTTCGCGGGCGACAAGCTCAAGAACAAGAGCAACAAGAAGTCGAACGGTCAGCCGTACACCGACGGCAAGTTCGTCTACTACGACAAGAGCGACGGTACGACGTTCCGGAGCCCGGTCGTCAAGGGCCAGGACTGGAACAAGCACGACTACTCGACCAAGCTCGTCGGTGGTCAGTACTTCTCGTCGGGCGCGAAGGCCGCTGGCTTCGACTTCGCCTACGACTACCTCTCGCCGCGTGATGGCGACGGCCACGGCTCGCACACCGCGAGCACCGCAGCCGGCAACTTCGGCGTCGATGCCTCGATCGAGAACATCGACTTCGGCACGGTCTCGGGTGTCGCCCCGGCCGCCAAGGTATCGGCCTACAAGGCCTGCTACGTGGGCCCCGACCTGGCATCCACCGACGATGACATCTGCGCGATGAGCGACCTGCTGGCCGCCATCGACACGGCCGTCGGCGACGGTGTCGACGTGATCAACTACTCGATCGGTGGCGGTTCGGCCTCGAGCGTGCTCGAGCCCGACGACATCTCCTTCCTCAACGCGGCGGCCGCGGGCGTCTTCGTCTCGGTCTCAGCCGGCAACAGCGGACCGGGTGCCGCCACGGCCGACCACGCCTCGCCGTGGTACACGACGGTCGCGGCATCCACCATCCCGACCTGGGAAGGCACCGTCACCTTCGAGGGCTTCGAAGAGGCAGGCGCCTCGGTGAGCGTTCCGTTCGGCGAAGAGGTGACCGGCCCCTCGATCTACGCCGGTGACGCCTCGGCCGGTGACGGCGCGAAGCTGTGCCTGCCCGGCTCGCTCGACCCGGCCAAGGTTGCCGGACACATCGTGGTCTGCGAGCGCGGTACCAACGCCCGCGCCGAGAAGTCGCAGGTCGTCAAGGATGCCGGTGGCATGGGCATGGTTCTGCTGAACGTGCCCGGCGGAGCCGACTCGCTCGACAACGACTTCCACGCGGTTCCCACCGTGCACCTGTCGTCTGTTCACCACGCCGCGGTGCTCGCGTACGTTCGCGGTGGTACCGACCGCCCGATCACGCTCATCGGTGAGAACATCACCGGCGAGGAGACCCCGGTACCCCAGGTCGCCGGCTTCTCGAGCCGTGGCCCGATGAACGCCGACGGCTCCGACATCATGAAGCCCGACGTCGCCGCCCCCGGTGTCGCAATCCTCGCCGCGACCAACAACGGCCCCGACGAGAAGCCGACCTTCGGCATCCTCTCGGGAACCTCGATGGCCGCGCCGCACGTCGCCGGTCTCGGTGCGCTGTACCTCGGTGAGCGTCCGAACGCCTCGCCGGCCGAGATCAAGTCCGCGCTCATGACGACCGCCTACGACACGGTCAACCGTGACGGCTCGGCCAACACCGATCCGTTCGCGCAGGGCGCCGGTCAGGTCGACCCGAGCCGCTACTTCGAACCCGGGCTGCTGTACCTCAACGGCATCCAGGACTGGGCTGCCTTCATCGAGGGCAAGGGCCTGGCGGAGTTCGACGGCATCGAGCCGATCGATGGCAGCGACCTGAACGGCGCGTCGATCTCGATCGGCACGCTCGCCAGCGCGCAGACCGTCACCCGGACGGTCACCGCCACCGAGGCGGGCACCTACACCGCGCAGGCGTCGATCCCCGGCGTCAACGTCACGGTCGAGCCGTCCACCCTCTCCTTCGCGAAGGCCGGTGAGTCGAAGACCTTCACGGTCACCTTCGACAACTCCACCGCCCCGGTCGAGAAGTGGGCGAGCGGTTCACTCACCTGGACGAAGGGCGACACCACGGTGCGCTCGCCGATGGTGGTCTTCCCCGTGACGGCCGACGCGCCGGCCGAGGTCGCCGCCTCGGGCGCCGACGGCAGCACCGAGATCGAGATCACCCCCGGTCTGACCGGAGAGATGCCGCTGAACCTGGCGGGTCTGGCGAAGTTCGAGTTGCTGGTCGACGCGGCCAACCCCGTCGAGGGCCACTCGGGCAACGAGAACTCGGGCGACGAGGACAAGGACGTCATGTGGATCGTGAACGTGCCCGAGGGCACCGACGTGTCGCGCTTCGACCTCGACTCGTCGGACGACACCGGCAGTGACCTCGACCTGACCGTCTACCGGGTGATCTCGCCCGACGACCTGCGCTACTACCAGCGCTGGCAGTCGGCGACCGGCTCGGCCGACGAGCAGGTCACGATCACGGCGCCGACCGCGGGTACCTACATGGTCGTTGCGAACATGTACTCGACCAGCGGGCCGATGACGTGGGACATGACCTACGCCAACGCGGTTCCCGGTGGCGAGGGTTCGTTCACCGCCGACCCGAACCCGCTGGCGGTCACCCGTGGTGAGAACACCAGCTACGACCTGTCGTGGTCGGGTCTGGCTGACGGTGAGTACCTCGGCGTCGTCCGCTACGGCGACTCCGGTGTGCGCACCATCGTGACGGTCACCGCACCGTAACGAGGTCGCGAAAGGGCCGGATGCTTCACACGAGGCATCCGGCCCTTTCCTGTGCCCCGAACCCCGGATGGGCCCCCTGAGCCTGTCGATGGGTCCCTGAGCCTGTCGATGGGTCCCTGAGCCTGTCGAAGGGCCCCGAACCCCGGATACGGCTGTGTCAGCGCTGGGTGGTGATGCCGGGCAGCACAAGCGTGAGCCACCGGCGGCGGACCTCGGCGGAGAGGTCGGTGGGCGCCGTCGCCATCAGCAGGTAGAAGTCGTCGACGGTGACATCGGGACGAATGTCGCCCGCCTGCTGGCCGAGGGCGAGGAGCTCCGCCAGCGCCGCACCCGCGCGGATCTCGTCGGGCTGGTCGCCGTGGCCGCCCACGCCGAGCCCCCGCGCCGCCGCCTTGACGGCGTGAGTGTGCGCAGCGGACTCCACCACGCGGTCCAAGAACCCCACGACCTCATCGACCGCTGCCGCCCCATCGTGGGCGCGCGCCAGGGACGCCTCCGCGTCGTCGGCGACTCTCACGACGTACGCCGCGATCACGGCAGCGAGCAGGTCGGTCTTGGTGGGGAAGTGCCGATAGAGGGTGCCGACGGCGACGCCGGCCGCTTTCGCGATCTCGTCCATCCCGACATCCGGTCCGTGCTCGCTGATCTGTGCCTGCGCCGCGTCGAGGATCTTGCGGCGGTTGCGGACCGCGTCGGCCCGCATGGGGCGGTCAAGGGACATGTGCTGCTCCTGGAGGTGAGGTCTTCGTAAATGAGAGTCGAACTCGCACTTGCATCAAAGTGAGTCATGGTTCATGATGTTGATGAACCAAGATTCACATTACATCGGGAGATACGAAATGACCACCAAGACTGCCCTCGTCACCGGCGCTTCCTCCGGCATCGGCGAGTCGACCGCTCGCAAGCTGCAGTCCCTCGGCTTCACCGTCTACGGCGCTGCGCGCCGCACCGACCGTCTACAGAAGCTCGCCGCAGAGGGCATCCGCCCGCTCGGGATGGACGTGACCGACGAGCAGTCCATGAAAGACGGCGTCGCGAAGATCATTGCCGAGACCGGTCGGATCGACGTGCTCGTCAACAACGCGGGCTATGGATCATACGGCGCGATTGAGGACGTCCCGATCGACGAGGGCCGTCGCCAGTTCGAGGTCAACGTCTTCGGTGCGATGGCCCTTGTCCAGCTTGTCGTGCCGCACATGCGCGAGCAGAAGAGCGGAACGATCGTGAACATCACCTCCATGGGTGGCAAGATCTACACCCCGCTCGGCGGCTGGTACCACGGCACGAAGTTCGCGCTCGAGGCGCTCTCGGACTGCCTCCGCCTGGAGCTCGCACCGTTCGGGGTCGACGTCGTCGTGATCGAGCCCGGCGGAATTGCGACCGAGTGGGGCGGAATCGCCGCCGACCACCTTGACGAGTCGTCGAAGGGCTCCGCGTACAAGCGGCAGGCCGATGCGGTCGCGAAGTCGCTACGTTCCGAGGCCAACGCGAACCGCAACAGCCCGCCGTCGGTGATCTCGGATGCCATCGGCAAGGCTGTCACCGCGGGCCGTCCCAAGACTCGGTACGCGGTCGGATTCGGCGCCAAGCCGCTGATCGCTGCGGGGAACATCCTCTCTGATCGCCAGTTCGACGCGCTCATCACGCGTGCCACCGGCGTGCCCCGCGACTAATCGACTCCCGGTTCCGTGGACCCCCGATGCCACGGAACCGGGCTCGTTCACATCGGGAATCAGAGCTTTCGGGTGCGGGGCATGAGCCGCACGGGCGGTAGGGGAGGAGCGGGGATCCGCTCGTCGCCGTGCCCGATGACGTGCCCGAACCGCTCCGAGCCCGCCTCCCAGGCATCCCGCGCCGCGACGATGTCCTCGTGCGAGCGGCCGGCGAA
The DNA here is from genome assembly GCF_037204145.1 of Microbacterium istanbulense. Classification (NCBI taxonomy): domain Bacteria; kingdom Bacillati; phylum Actinomycetota; class Actinomycetes; order Micrococcales; family Microbacteriaceae; genus Microbacterium; species Microbacterium istanbulense. Next base: position 30,295 of record NZ_JBBDGN010000005.1, on the reverse strand, counting down.
GTTCCACCACATCACGAGGTCCTCGTCGAACGGTGCGCCGCCGAGCAGGAACAGCAGCGCGCCCTCTTCGCTCATCACCTCGACCGCGTCACGGGAGTCACCGAGGTAGAGCATCTCGTTCTGTTCCATCGGATGCGCGGCCACGTGCGCGTCGCCTTCGACGAGCACGATCGCGTGCTCCCAGGCGACCGTGAGCGGCAGCTCGACGCGTGTGCCGGCCGGCAGGCGGATCTCGGCGCCGACGATCGGCGTGTACACGGTCGCAGGAGAGTCGACCCCGGCGAAGCGCCCGAGCACGACGGTGGCCTCGGCGTCCTCGCCGTCCGCCGCGGGAAGCGTCACCACCGGCAGCTCCGTGTGCTGCTCGAAGCCCGGCGTCGTGGCCGAGCTGGGCAGTGCGACCCACAGCTGCAGAGCATCGAGCGGGCGGGCACCCTCACCGACGGAGTACTCCGAGTGCGAGATGCCGTACCCGGCGGTCATCAGATTCAACTGCCCGCGGCGCAGGTCGACATCGCTGCCCACCGCATCGCGATGGCGGATCTCACCCACGAGCGGCCACGTCACGGTCTGCAATCCGATGTGGGGATGCGGCTCGACCCGCATGCGAGTGTCGGCCGGGCCGAATCGGTCGAGGAAGCACCACGCCCCGATCGTCGGCAGGTTGCGGTGCGGCAACGTGCGCAGCACGAACATGTTGCGCACGCCGCCAAGCGGCACCTCGCGGGGCTCGAGGGTCAGCCGCCGCGGCCCAATCATCGGTTCGGCCAGCGGATCTGGGCCCCGGGGATCTCGTGGGTCTCCAGGTACTGGGCGATGAACGGGCAGTAGGGCACGATCGTCTCGTCGTGGGCGACGGCATCCGTCAGGGCATCATGGGCAAGCCGGGTCGCCAGGCCCTTCCCCTGGAAGGCAGGGTCAACCTCGGTGTGCACGAAGAGGATCTCGCCCGGGCGCAGCTTGTACTCGGCGAACCCCGCAAGCACACCGTCATAGTGGATCTCGTAGCGGGATGCCTCGTCGTTGCGAGTGACCGTGATGTCTGCCATGGCGGCTCCTTCCAGAAGGTGCCTCCAAACCTACGCCCACGCTGAGGCGTCGGGGCGGGACCTGCCTGACCGGTGTCGGTCGCGCAGGTTACGGTGGAAGGATGCCGCAGCCCCCGCGCGATCCGTACGAGGATCTCCCCTACGACGATGAGCCCTGGGGCGACCCGGAGGACATGGACTGGGTGCCGCCCGCCGACGACTACGTGCCGTCGTCCGACTGGGGACAGCCGGCGCCCGCCGCCTCGCGCCCGACCGCGGCCCCGGTGGCATCCGTTCGCCCGGCACCCGCCCGCTACGCGACGCCGGGCGAGGCGCTGCACACCGTCTTCGGATACGACGCCTTCCGTGGTGACCAGGCTGCGATCGTCGAGCACGTCATCGCCGGCGGCGACGCCGTGGTGCTCATGCCGACGGGTGGCGGCAAGAGCATCACCTACCAGGTGCCGGCGCTGGTGCGCGAAGGCACCGGGCTTGTGATCAGCCCGTTGATCGCACTCATGCACGACCAGGTCGACGCGCTGCGCGCCAACGGTGTGAACGCGGCGTACCTGAACTCCACCCAGTCTCCCGACGAGCGCCGTGCCGTCGAGCGCGCGTATCTCGCCGGCGAGCTCGACCTCATCTACGTCGCCCCCGAGCGGCTGTCATCACCGCAGACCACACAGCTGCTGCAGAAGGGGCAGCTCAGCGTCATCGCGATCGACGAGGCGCACTGCGTGTCGCAGTGGGGCCATGACTTCCGGCCCGACTACCTCGCGCTCGGCGACCTCGGCGAACGGTTCCCCGGGGTGCCGCGCATGGCGCTCACCGCCACGGCCACGCGGGCCACGCATCAGGAGATCACCGAGCGGCTCGCCCTGCCGACCGCGCAGCACTTCGTGGCGAGCTTCGATCGGCCCAACATCCAGTACCGGATCGTGCCGAAGGTCGATCCGCGCAAGCAGCTCGTCGCGTTCATCCGGTCGATGGGCCCTTCGACGGGCTCAGGGACCCAGCCGGCAGGCATCGTGTACGCGCTCAGCCGCAAGTCGGTCGAGCAGACGGCCGACTATCTCGCCGCGCAGGGCATCGACGCGATGCCGTATCACGCAGGCCTGCCGGCCGAGGTGCGCGCCGCCAACCAGGCGCGATTCCTCCGCGAGGACGGCGTGGTCATGGTCGCCACCATCGCCTTCGGCATGGGCATCGACAAGCCCGATGTGCGGTTCGTCGCGCACATCGACCTGCCCAAATCGGTCGAGGGGTACTACCAGGAGACCGGTCGCGCCGGGCGTGACGGCGAGGCATCCGTGGCGTGGATGGCCTACGGCCTGGGCGACGTCGTGCAGCAGCGGCGCCTGATCGACCAGAGCCCCGGCGACCGCACCTTCAAGATGCGCATGGGGCAGCATCTCGACGCGATGCTCGCCCTGTGCGAGACGGTCACCTGCCGCCGGCAGAACCTGCTCGGCTACTTCGGACAGGACTCCGGGCCCTGCGGCAACTGCGACACCTGCCTGGAGGCGCCGGAGACGTTCGATGGGCTGATCCCCGCGCAGAAGCTGCTCTCGACGATCGTGCGCCTGAAGCGTGAGCGGAACCAGGCATTCGGCGCAGGACACCTCATCGACATCCTGCGCGGAGCATCCACCGACCGCATCCGCAAGATGGGGCACGAGCAGATCGCCACGTACGGCATCGGCGTCGACCTGTCAGAGCAGGACTGGCGCAGCGTCGTGCGACAACTGCTGGCTCGGGGCATCCTCGTCGCGCAGGGGGAGTACGGCACCCTCGCGCCCGGCGAGGCAGCCACGGGGGTGCTGCGCGGTGAGACGCCGGTGCCGTTGCGGCGCGACACGATGGGCCGCACCACCGCGACGCGGGCCCGCAAGGCATCCGCCGCCGACGCCCTCGCCGAGGGTGACCGGTCGCTGTTCGAGGCGCTGCGCGCCTGGCGTGCCGAGACTGCTCGCGAGCAGGGGGTGCCGGCGTACATCGTCTTCGGGGATGCCACCCTGCGTGCCCTCGCCGAGCACCGCCCGTCGTCGGTGAGCGCGCTGGAGGGCATCAGCGGCATCGGCGAGAAGAAGCGGGATGCCTACGGCGAGGCCGTCGTCGCCGTGATCGCCGCCCACTGACCGGTCGCGCGCCTGCCCGCACGCCGCGCTCTCGCACGCGGAGTGCACTAACGTCGCTGAATCGCCCGTGGGGGAAGCGTTACTGCACACCGCGTGGGCGCCGACGCGCGCAGTGAGCGCAAATGCGGCTGAATCGCCGGTTTCGGATGCGATTGGGCTCACCGGATGCGGGAGGCAGGGCCCCGGATGCGTTTGTGCTCACCGGATGCGGGAGAGGGCGCTGCAGAAGTGGAGAACGCTCGCTCGTTCCCACTGGAGCGAGCGTTCTCCATCCTCACCGCGGCGCGCGCCGCACCCTCACTGCCCGGTGAAGTCCTCGACGTGTGTATGCACCGTCGCGGAACCGCTGAGCAGTTTCGACACCGGGCAGCGCGCATGCGCCGCGGTGAGGATCTCCTCGGCCTGGGCGTGCGTTGCGCCTTCGGCCGAGAGGTACGCGTCGACGTGGAACTCGTACCCCGGCCCGGGTTCGGACTGGTGCAGTTCCACCTCCACCCGCACCGAGGTGCGCCGAGCGCCCGCCACGATCACCTGGGCGGTCGCGTTGAGACACGTCGACCAGGCGAGCGCGAGCAGCTGCTCGGGATTGGTGCCGGCCTCGACGTTCGTGCCCAGCGGCGACGCCACGGCCACGTCCAGCCCCCCGGGAACGTGGGCCCTGCCGTCACCACCATCGCTGTTGATCGCCTGCGTCCGGTACCGCGCACCCATGCCCCCATCATAATTGGACGTCGTACAGAAACTGGTCGCGGGCGGTGGGAGGGGCCCGCATCCGCCCCGCTGAATGCATCCGGCTGTCGACAGCCGACAACGCGGCACGACACGCCCCTCCCGACCCTTTGTTCAGGATGCACAGTCGACTTCACGCGATGTTGTCGTAGATCTACCATGACAATGTCCCTACACCTCTCGAGAGGAACCGTCATGGTCGACGCCGCCGTCCGTCCCGCATCCGCCAACAGCCCCACGCACGAGCCGCACCTCGATGTCGCTCGCGTCAACGACCTGCTGCTCGGCACCTGGGCTGACACGCGTCGTGAGGCGCGCGAGATGATCAAGGACTCCGCCTTCTGGCGTGACGACAGCCTCGGCAAGGACGAGCACCGCGAGCGCGTGCTCAGCCAGCTGCACCTGCTCGTGCGGAACAAGGCCGTGCACCGCGCCTTCCCGAAGGAGTTCGGCGGCGAGGCGAACAACGGCGCCAACATCGCCGGCTTCGAAGAGCTCGTCGTCGCCGACCCGAGCCTGCAGATCAAGTCCGGTGTGCAGTGGGGACTGTTCGGATCGGCCGTGCTGCAGCTGGGCACCGCCGAGCACCACAAGAAGTGGCTGCCCGGCATCATGAGCCTCGAGATCCCCGGCGCGTTCGCGATGACCGAGATCGGGCACGGCTCGGATGTCGCCGCCGTCGGCACAACGGCGACCTACGACCCCGAGACCGAGGAATTCGTGATCAACACGCCGTTCCGCGGCGCCACCAAGGAGTACCTCGGCAACGCCGCCCTGCACGGCATCGCGGCGACCGTGTTCGCGCAGCTGATCACCGACGGCGTCAACCACGGCGTGCACTGCTTCTACGTGCCGCTACGCGGTGACGATGGCAAAGACTTGCCCGGCATCGGCCGCGAGGATGATGGCCTCAAGGGCGGTTTGAACGGCATCGACAACGGCCGACTCAGCTTCGACCACGTGCGCATCCCGCGCACCAACCTGCTCAACCGCTATGGTGACGTCGCCGCCGACGGCACCTACAGCAGCTCGATCGACAGCCCCGGTCGCCGGTTCTTCACCATGCTCGGCACGCTCGTGCAGGGTCGTGTCTCGCTCGACGGCGCCGCCTCGTGGGCATCCGCACTCGGCCTTTTCATCGCCATCACCTACGGCACCCAGCGGCGCCAGTTCGACGGGGCGAACGGTGAGGAGCGCGTGCTGCTCGACTACGGCAAGCACCAGCGCCGCCTGCTGCCGCGTCTGGCCACCACCTACGCGCAGATCTTCGCGCACGATGAGTTCCTGCAGAAGTTCGACGGCGTCTTCTCTGGCCGCACCGACACCCCCGAGGACCGTGAGGATCTCGAGACCCTGGCCGCCGCCCTCAAGCCGCTGTCCACCTGGCACGCGCTCGACACCCTGCAGGAGGCCCGCGAAGCGTGCGGCGGCGCCGGCTTCATGTTCGAGAACCGACTTGTCGGCCTGCGCGCCGACCTCGACATCTACGTCACCTTCGAGGGTGACAACAACGTGCTGTTGCAGCTGGTCGGCAAGCGTCTGCTCACCGACTTCGCCGGTCAGTTCAAGGGCAAGGATGCTGCCGCCATGGCCAAGTTCGCCGTCGAGCAGACGGCGGGCAAGGTCTTCCACGGCGCGGGGCTCCGAGCCCTCGGCCAGGCCGTCGCCGACCTCGGCTCGACCGCGCGTTCGGTGGAGAACGGTCTGCGCGAGGAGCAGCAGCACGAGCTGCTCGCCGAGCGCGTGCAGCAGATGGTCGCTGACATCGCCGGGCGCCTGCGCCCCGCGGGCCGTGACAAGGTGCTGGGCGAGAAGCTGTTCAATGAGAACCAGGCCGAGCTCATCGAGGCGGCACGTGCGCACGGCGAGCTGCTCCAGTGGGAGGCGTTCACCGACGCTGTGCACTCCGTCGAAGACGCCGGCACCCGGCAGGTGCTCACCTGGCTGCGCGACCTCTTCGGCCTGCAGCTCATCGAGAAGCACCTCGCCTGGTACCTCATCAACGGGCGTCTGTCGGCGCAGCGCGCCGCGGCGGTGTCGCGCTACATCGACCGGCTCTGCGCGCGTCTGCGTCCCCATGCGCTCGACCTCGTCAACGCCTTCGGTTACGAGCCGGAGCACGTGCGTGCACCGATCGCCTCTGGCGCCGAACAGCAGCGTCAGGACGAGGCCCGTGCGTACTACGCCGAGCTCGCGGCTTCGGGACAGGCCCCGATCTCCGAGAAGGCGTTGAAGAAGTCGGCGGCGCGCTGACTCAGGCGGCCTGTGCGCGCAGGCTCCGCCGCCGCACGATCAGTGCGGTGGCGGTGAACGCCAGGTAGAGGATGCCGACCGTGAGCGGCACGCACAGCTCGAGCAACCGCATGAGCATGTTGGCGGCTTCGATGCCGAAGGGGCGTAGCATCCCGAACACCAGTGCGGGGCTGCCCAGCAGAACCACGACGTTCAGCGTGACGAGGATGATGCCCGGCAGCACCAGCGCGTAGGGCGACCAGCGAACGGCAGCCAGCGCCGCGACGACCAGCAGTGTTCCGCCGACGATCGCGAGCGCGACCAGCGGCATCACGTCCAGGCGCGCGAAGCGCATGACCTGCGTCGCCACTGCGCCGGCTCCCCACGCGATGGCCACGCCGCCGGCGAGCAGGGCGAGGGGGATGCCGATCAGACCGCCGATCGTGCCTCCGATCGCCAGGGGGCCGGGCGTCGACGCAGCGCTGCCAGCGCCAGGCCCAGCCCGCCGAGCGCGGGAAGGATGGTCAACGGCACCCCGGCGATCAGGCCGTCCAGCCATTCGCGGGGCAACGAGTTTGCCAGCAGGCGGTACATCCCCATCATCAGCGCGGGGACGGACGAGAACAGCAGGGCGGCGAGGCCCAGCGCGCCAGCGGCGAGCAGTCCGGCCGAGCTCCAGATGCCGGTGAGCACGATGCCCACCAGCAGCGCGATGCCGATCGCCAACTGCAGGCCAGGGGCAATCGCGCCGGACAGCTCGAGTCCGGCGTTGGCTGCAGTGGCGGCGAAGCGCCATTGGGCGCCGCCGGTCGCCACCATCCCGACGGCGATCGGTGCGAGCAGCAGGGCGATGACCGCCGTGATGATTCGAGCGGTCCACCTCGATGCGCGCATTCCGCACCTTCCCCCAGTTCTGCGCAGCCCCCGCTGCGTGCCTCCACCGTATCGAGTGTCCGTCCTGCCTTCTACGCTGAACACATGGCATCTGTGATCACCGGCCCTGACGACCTCGCTCGCTGTGGGTGGGTCGGTGATGATGCCGAATACCGTCGGTATCACGATGAGGAGTGGGGCTCGCCGCTGCGCGGTGACCGGGCGCTGTTCGAGAAGATGGCGCTCGAAGGTTTTCAGGCGGGGCTGTCGTGGATTACGATCCTGCGCAAGCGTCCCCGGTTCCGCGAGGTGTTCGCCGGGTTCGATCCGGCGACGGTCGCCGCGTTCGGTCCAGATGACGTCGAACGCCTGATGGCGGATGCCGGAATCATCCGCAACCGCGCCAAGATCGAGGCCACGATCTCGAACGCGGCGCTGGTGCGAGATATGGCCGCAGGTGAATTCGATGCCTTGATGTGGTCGTTCGCCCCACCCGCACGACCCCGCCCGCACTCGCTTGGCGATGTGCCGCCGGTGACGGCCGAGTCCGAGGCGATGAGCAAGGCTCTGCGCAAGCGCGGGTTCCGGTTCGTCGGGCCGACGACGATGTATGCGCTGATGCAGTCGGCTGGCATGGTCGACGACCATGTCGAGGGATGCTGGAGGGCTGTTCCCCACCCGTGACGGGGGCTGATGGGTATTCCTCCCCATGCGCTCGACTCGATTATCACGGTCGGCCGTCGTTAGGATGAATCGTCGCGCGTGTCGGCACACGTGCGCGGGTGTCGGAGTCGAGACCGGCGCTGTTCAGGGGGAAATTTTCGATGAAGGCACTGTCGTGGGTACGTTCGCGGCCAAAATCTGTCGCATCTGTCGCGGGGGTCGCGATCGGTGCGTTGGCGCTGACCTCGATGGCCATCGCCTATGACGGGTTTCCGACCACCAAGGTCGACCTCAACGATGCCGGCGTGTGGCTGACGAAGACGTCGAGCCTGCTGCTGGGCCACTTCAACAACGAGTCCACCGTGATCGACGGGGGACTGCGCACCTCCAGTGAAGACTTCGATGTGCTGCAGGATGCCGGCACGATCGTGACCGTCGACTACGGCAACAGCACGGCCACGGCGGTCGACCCCGCGCGGATGGCCCTCACCGATAGTGCGGCCATCCCCTCTGACGCGACCATCGAACTCGGCAACCTCACCACCGCGGTGCTCGACGAGAAGTCGGGTGATCTCTGGGTCGTCTCGGCGAAGGGCCTGGCCGGCTTCGACATCAAGTCGGCAGAGCCGCTGGTCGAGCTCGGCGCGAACGCCGACGTCGCGGTCGGTCGAGACGGCACCGTCTACGCGCTCTCGACCAAGCGTGGTGAAGTCGTCACGATCCCGACCGACCCTGAGGGACAGCCGCTGCAACCGCAGACCTCGTCGATCGGCGAGATCAAGACCCCGGCAGCGGCGTCGATCACGGCCGTCGGCACGACCCCTGTGGTGCTCGACGCCGCGGGCGGTCAGGTGCGCACGCCGGGTGGCATCACCACCAAGGTGAGCGTTCCCGACGACGCCGTACTGCAGCAGGCATCCGCCGCGGCCGACAGCGTCGCCATCGCGACCCCCACCGACCTCATCCGCGTGCCGCTCGACGGCGCGGACCCGGTCACGATTCCCTCGGGTGCCGGCGAGGGCGTGCCGGCCGAACCGGTCTACCTGCGCGGCTGCGCCTACGCGGCGTGGGGTGTCTCGGCACAGTTCGTGCGCGACTGCACCGGTGACGCGCAGGATGTCGAGAAGCCCATCCCGGGTGCCGAGGAGTCGACCTCGCTCACGTTCCGCGTGAACCGCGACGTCATCGTGCTCAACGACATCATGGGCGGCGCTGCCTGGCTGGCGAACGAGAGCCTGCAGCGGGTCGACGACTGGAGCGTGCTCGTTCCGCCGGAGGGCGAGACCGAGAACGAAGAGGAGACCACCGAGGAGACGGTGGAGACCTCCCTGCCGGAGCGCAAGGAAGAGAACACTCCTCCCGTCGCTGAGGACGACGAGTTGGGCGTGCGCCCGGGCGGCACCACGCTGCTACCGGTGCTCGACAACGACAACGACACCGATGGCGACGTGCTGGTGGCGTCCCTGGCTGACGATCAGCCGTCCATCGGCGAGGTTCAGCCGATCCTCAACGGTGCCGCGCTGCAGATCATGGCGCCGGAGGATGCCAAGGGCACGGCGACCTTCGAGTACGCCATCGACGATGGACGCAACGGCAAGGACACGGCCTTCGTCACCGCGACGGTCTACGACTGGAGCAAGAACACCGCGCCCAAGCCCAAGCGCACCACCAAGCTGGCGGTCGAGACCGGTGGAACGGTGTCGTACAACGTGCTGCCTGACTGGCGCGACCCCGAAGGTGACGACGTCTACCTGCGTGGGGTGAGCGCCGCACCGGGTGATGAGGTGGAGTTCACGACCGACGGCCAGATCACCTACCGTGCGGTGGCCAGCCTGCAGGGGCGAAAAGAGGTCGAGGTGACGGTTTCCGACTCCCTCGGCAAGGTGACCGTCGGCAAGATCCTGCTCGACGTCAAGCCGGTCGGCTCCACCGACCCGGTGACGAATGCCGACCATGTGGTCACCCGCGTCGGTGAGACCATCTCGGTCGCGCCGCTCACGAACGACACCAGCGCAGGTGCCGAGCGCCTGCGACTGGCGCGTGTTGAGCCGACACCGGGGGCGACCCTCGTGCCCGACTACCCGAGCGACGAGTTCACGTTCAAGGCCGGCGCCTCGGGTACCTATTACGTGCAGTACCTGGCCACGTCGGGCCCGAAGCCGGCCAAGGGCATCGTGCGCGTCGACGTGCTCGACAAGCAGGAGACCGACCTGCCTCCGGTCGCCGTGCGCGACGTCGCGCTGCTGCCCAAGGGCAGCGAAGCGCTGATCGGTGTGCTCGCGAACGACTCCGATCCGTCGGGCGGCGTGCTCGTGGTGCAGTCGGTGACCGTGCCGCAGGACAGCGGCATCGCCGTCTCGGTGCTCAACCACGAGACCCTGCGGATCAACGATCAGGGCGCCTTGGATGAGCCGGTCAAGATCAGCTACCGGATCTCGAATGGATCGAAGTCCGCCGAGGGCGACGTGACCGTCATCCCGATCCCCGCTCCGACCAAGCTCATGCCGCCGGTGGCGCATGACGATGAGGTCGTCGTGCGCGCGGGTGACGTCGTGACCATCCCCGTGCTGGAGAACGACGTGCACCCCAACGGCGACAAGCTGCGTGTCGCCCCCGAACTCGTCGAGCCGGTGACCGACCCCGAAGACGGTGAGGCCTTCGTCTCGCAAGACACCGTGCGCTTCCGCGCCGGTACCGAGGCGCGCACCGTCTACCTGACCTACGAGGCTGTCGACTCGATGGGGCAGAAGGCGGGCGGCCATGTCACCGTGCAGGTGCTGCCGATCGTCAAGGACAAGAACGCGGCGCCCCGCCCGCATGATGTGACCGCACGGGCATTGGCCGGGTCGAGCATCAACATCCCGATCACACTCGACGGCCTCGACGCCGACGGTGACTCGATCGAGCTGCTCGGCATCGACAGCGCCCCCGGCAAGGGGCAGATCACCAAGACCGGCCCGAACTACCTGGAGTATCGCGCGTTCGACGACTCGACCGGCGTCGACAGCTTCACCTACCGGGTGCGCGACCGCCTGGGCGCCGAGGCGACGGCCACGATCCGTGTCGGTGTGGCGCCGCCCGAGTCGATGAACCAGGCGCCGTACGCCGTGAAGGATGCCGTGGTCGTGCGCCCCGGCCGATCGGTCGCGGTGCCCGCGCTTGCGAACGACTCCGACCCCGAGGGCGACAAGATCGGTCTCGTGCCGAACGGGCTCGAGCCCGCCGGCGAGGAAGACGTCACCGCCGAGGTGTCGGGCAGCCACGTGATCATCGACGTTCCGGATCGCGAGCTCGAGACCTCCGTGCAGTACACCATCGAGGATGAGCGCGGCGCGCAGGCGCAGGCGCCGATCCTCGTGACCGTCGACGAGGACGTGCCGTTGATGACCCCGATCGCACGTGATGACCGCGTGCAGATCGCGGACGTGAAGGACGGCCTCACCGTCGACGTCGACATCCTCACCAACGACGAGGATCCAGACGGCACCGTCCAGGGACTCAAGGTCGAGGTCGAGGACGGCGGTCGTCTGCGAGAGGACGGCACTGTTCGGGTGACCGTCTCTGAGAAGCGTCAGCTCATCCGGTACACGGTCACCGACCAGGACGAGCGCGTCGCGTCGGCCTTCATCTTCGTGCCGGCGATCAGTGAGCTGCGTCCGACCCTCAGCTCGACCAAACCGGTCGAGGTCAAGAGCGGAGAGACGAAGGAACTGCCGCTGTCGAAGTACGTCGTGGTCGCCGGTGGCGGAGACGTGCGTCTGACCGAGGCGGCGAAGGTCAGCGCGGTCAACGCCAACGGTGACTCCCTGATCAAGGACACGACGACTCTGGTGTACACGTCGAAGGACGGGTACTTCGGCGCCGACGCGCTCACGTTCGAGGTCACCGACGGTGACGGACCCGACGACCCCGAGGGGCGCAAGTCGGTGCTGACGATTCCGATCACCGTCCTGCCCCCGAAGAACCAGCAGCCGACGTTCGTGAACGGCCAGGTCAAGGTCGCGCCCGGCGAGGAGGCCACGTCGCTGGACCTGGGTGCGCTGACCACCGATCCGGATCCCGAAGACGCCGACAAGCTGCGCTTCTCCACCTCCGGCCAGCCCGGTGAGGGCATCTCGGTGCGCATCGAGGGCGACAAGCTCTTGGCCGAGGCCGCGTCGAACGCGAAGAAGGGGACGACCGTCACCGTGCCCGTGCGCATCACGGACGGCACCACGGAGCCGGTGGAGGGCACGGTGCAGATCACGGTGTCCGCGTCGACCCGCAACATGCCCGTCGCCAACCCGGACACCGTGTCTGAAGCCGATCAGGGCGAGACCATCACGGTGCCGGTGCTGGACAACGACACCAACCCGTTCAAGAGCGAGGGCAAGCCGCTCGACCTGCTGTCGGCGCTCGTGGAGAGCGGTCAGGGTGATGTCGAGGTCGCCGGCGACGTGCTCAAGATCACGCCGGATGCCACGTTCGTCGGTGTGATGGTCGTTCGCTATCGCATCGCCGACGCCACGGAAGACCCCGACCGTGAGGTCGACGGGCGTGTGACGGTGACGGTGCAGGGCGTGCCGGATGCCCCCGGCATGCCGACCGTCTCGGCGGTCGAGGACCGCACGGTGGTCCTGGCGTGGTCGTCGCCGTCGAACAACGGCGCCGAGATCACCGAGTACACCGTCACGTCGGTGGACGGCCGACCGTATTCGAAGACGTGCGAGTCGACGACATGCACCCTGGACGGACTGACCAACAACGTCTCGTACACGTTCCAGGTGACCGCGCACAACCGGGTCGGCGAGAGTGACCCCTCGCCGGTGTCGGGCCCCGCGCGACCCGACACGCGACCCGACACCCCGGCACCGCCCACGCTGAGCTTCGGCGACAAGTCGTTGAACGTGGCGTGGACCACCCCGAACTCCAACGGCTCACCGGTCGACAGCTACACCCTCGAGATCTCGCCCACCCCGCCGTCGGGTATCGGAGAGAAGTCCGGGGTGACCGGCAACTCCCTCGTCTGGGACGGGCTCGAGAACGGCACCAACTACACCGTGCGCGTCCGCGCGCACAACCAGGCGCCCGACCCGTCGGACTGGAGTCAGCCTTCGCTGCCAGAAGTGCCGGCCGGCGTGCCGGGCGCGCCGCCCGCTCCGAGGGTGAGCAGTGCGCCCTCGGTAGGCACCGAGGCGCAGATGACTGTCTCGTGGGATGCGGCCTTCCAGAATGGCGACGCGATCGCCAACTACGAACTGCGCACGTACCGCGGCGGAGCGCTCGTCGGCAGCGTTACCGTGCCCGGTTCGCAGCTGTCGCAGACGGTGTCGGTGCCGACCAATCAGACCGACTACACCTACACGGTGCGGGCGAGCAACAAGGCAGGCTGGGGTAACCCGAGCCCGGCGTCTGCGCCGCAGCGTGCCTTCGGTTCGCCCGGCGCGCCCACGAACGTGAGCGCGACGCCGCTCGACCGCGCGGTGCGGGTCACGTTCACTGCTCCCTCCGGCAACGGGGCCAGCGCCAGCGAGTTGCGCTATCAGTACCAGCTCAACAACGGCGCCTGGACCAACTGGAACGGCTCTTCCGACATCGGCGGCCTCACCAACGGCAACACCTACACCGTGCATGTGCGTGCCTACTCGGTCGTCGGCGGGCAGCAGTCCCAGCCCGGCGCCGCGGGTTCCTCGAACCAGGCCGTGCCCTTCGGCCCGGTCCGCCCGCCGAGCGGTGACGCCGTGAACCGGGGAACGTCGGTGCAGTTGTACTGGGATGCGCGTAACTCCGATAACGGACGACCGATCGTGCGGACCGAGTACAGCATCAACGGCGGCGGCTGGCAGAACGCCGGGTCGCTGAACGGCTCGATCATGCGCGGCAACGGCTATGACCAGACCTGGAGCATCCGCGTGCGTGCCACCGACTCCGAGGGCCAGCAGGCCGTGTCTCCGACCTACTCGGCCAAGACCAACTCGCCACCGCAACCGTCGGTGAGAACGGTCAAGGGCGCATCGGGCTACTGGCCGGGCGAGTGCACGCATTCGTCTTGCGCGAAGATGAAGATCGTCTACTCGAACCTGCCTGACGCGACCTACTCTCTGAGATGCAACGCCACCGGAATCAACGGTGGCACATGGGGCGGCCCGTACAGTGTCCGGCTGTCCGGCAACGGCGAGTACCAGCTGAACTGCTTCTTCGGCGATCCCGGTGAGACTGCGTGGGTGAGCATGGGCAGTCGCAACGCCGACTCGATGACCTGGTATTAGCGCGGCCGGCCCACCCGACTGACGCACCGTGAAGCACACAGAAGGAACAGAACTGACATGACGATGACCCCCGAACAGGCTGCCTGGTTCCAGGGCACCTTCCACCGCCTCGTCGAGAACGTCGACAAGGCGCTGCAGGGCAAGCCCGATGTGGTGAGCCTGGTGATCGCGGCCATGCTCGCCGAGGGCCACGTGCTGCTCGAAGACGCCCCCGGCACCGGAAAGACCAGCCTGGCCAAGGCGCTCGCCGCCACCGTGCAGGGCACCAGCTCGCGCATCCAGTTCACGCCCGACCTGCTGCCCTCCGACGTCACCGGCGTCACGATCTACGACCAGCAGTCGCACCGCTTCGAGTTCCACAAGGGCCCGATCTTCGCGTCGATCGTGCTGGCCGATGAGATCAACCGCGCCTCGCCGAAGACGCAGTCGGCGCTGCTGGAGGTCATGGAGGAGTCGCGGGTGACCGTCGACGGCGTCACGCACGAGGCCGGCCGCCCGTTCCTCGTAATCGCCACCCAGAACCCCGTGGAGCAGGCCGGAACCTACAAGCTGCCCGAGGCGCAGCTGGACCGCTTCCTCATCAAGACCTCGATCGGTTACCCCGACCTGGCCGTCACCGAGAGCATCCTCGCCGGCGCCTCGCAGCGCAACCCGTCGGCGGCCCTCTCGGCCGTCATCACCACCGGTGCCGTCGCCGACATGGCCGACCTCGGTGCCACCGTGCACGTCGAACCCGCCGTCCTGCGTTACACCGCGGAGCTCGCCGAGGCGACCCGCGCCGACTCGGCGATCAAGCTCGGCGTGTCGGTGCGTGGCGCGATCGCGATGATCCGCATCGCGAAGGTGTGGGCGGCCGCTCACGGTCGGCACTACGTGCTGCCGGATGACATCAAGGCGCTCGCCCGCCCGGTGTGGCAGCACCGTCTGCTGCTCGATGCCGAGGCCGAGTTCGCCGGCACCACCTCGGATGTCGTGATCGGTCGCGTGCTCGAGACGGTCGCCGCACCCCAGGCTCGATCGGCGGCCTGATGTCGGCAGGCACGGCCGCCGCGCCCCGCGAGGACGAACGCGAAGCCGGATGGCGCGACATCGTCGCGCTGCTCGGCGCGCGCATCCTCGCACGGGCGCGCCTGATCGCCTCGGCCATCCGACCGCTCGGGTGGGTGCTCATCGCGCTCACTGTCGTGCTGTGGGTGGTCGGCGCCTTCATGGGCTGGTACGAGCTGCGGGTCGCCGCCACGGTGCTGGCGTTCATCCTCGTGATCTGCGCGCTGTTCCTGATCGGGCGAACCGAGTACGACGTCGACCTCGACCTCGCCCGCACTCGGGTGGTGGTCGGCGAGCGCGCGATCGGTGCCCTGACGCTGTCGAACCCGAGCAGCCGCGCCATCCTGCCCTCCCGCGTGGTGCTGCCCGTCGGCGCCGGCCGTGGCGAGTTTTCCATCCAGCGCCTCGCGCCGCAGCAGCAGGCCGAAGAGCTCTTCGCGATCCCCACCCAGCGCCGTGGCGTGGTCGAGGTCGGCCCGGTCAGTGTCGTCCGCGGCGACCCCCTGGGCATCTTCGAACGTGCGCACCGCCGCGACGACCCCGTCGACCTGTACGTGCACCCGCGCACCGTGCTGTTCGGCGGGCAGTCCCTCGGCTTCCTGCGGGATCTCGAAGGCCTCCCGGCCGCAGATCTATCGCGCGACGACGTCTCATTCCACGCACTGCTGGAGTACCAGCCCGGCGACGACCTGCGCCACGTGCACTGGCGTTCGACCGCCCGCACCGGCGTGATGATGGTGCGCCAGTTCGAGGAGACCCGTCGTTCGCACTTCGTGATCGGCCTGTCACGGTCAAGCGGCGACTACCGCACCGATGACGACTTCGAACTCGGCATCTCTGTTGCCGGCTCCATCGGTCTGCGCGCCCTGCGCGACTCGCAGCGCGTCGACGTGCGGGTGCAGGGACGCGAACTCACCTCCGGCACCGGAAAGCAGCTGCTGGACTCCCTCGCGATGGTCGAGGCATCCAAGCCGCGCGAGGGCGGCATCCGTGACCTGGCCGGCGTGCTCTCGGCCACCATGCCCCTCGCGAGCGTCGTGGTGCTGGTGTGCGGATCCACCGTCTCGACCGAAGATCTGCGGGTGGCCTGCTCCCGCCTGCCGTTCGGTGCCCGGGCCCTCGCGGTCGTCGTGCAGGGCGGCCTGGACCAGCCCGCGCTGCGCAAGATCGGCGACGCCGACGTCGTCACCATCGGTGCGCTCGAACAGCTCCCCCTCGCCCTGCAGAAGGTGCTCGCATGACCGCCGTGACCACCGCCCGCCCCGTGCGCCGCTGGGCACTCGATCTCGGTGCCATGGCGGTGCTGCTGCTGGTCGCTCTGATCGGCTTCTGGCCCACCTTCGGCGGCGCCAGCTTCATGCTGACCGCGATCGGCGGCATCCTGCTGGGGCTGGCTGTCGCCCTCGTCTGCGCCTGGCGGCGCTGGGGCGTGCTCGTCATCGCCGGCATCACCATCGTGGTGTACTTCCTCTTCGGCGGTGCGCTCGCGCTGCCGCAGACGACCATCGCCAGCGTCATCCCGACGCTCGACACGTTCGCAGGTCTCGCGCTGGGCGCCGTCACCTCGTGGAAGCAGCTGCTCACCACGGTCGCCCCGGTCTCGGCCGCCGATGGCCACCTGCTCGTCGTCTACCTGGTCGCGCTGCTGGCTGCGGTCACCGCCGGCTCGCTCGCCGTACGACTGCGGCAGGCCGCCTGGGCACTGCTGCCGGTGCTCGGTGCCTTCGTGCTTGTCATCGCGATGGGCGTGCCCGACCCGGCGTTCCCGCTCGTCCAGGGCGTCGTGCTCGCGGTCGTCACCGTCATCTGGCTGTCCTTGCGCGCGTGGTGGGCGCCGCAGAACTCGGCCGTCGACGTGTCACAGGTCGACCCGACCCGCGCCGCGCACATGCGCACGCGACGACTCATCGGCGGCGTGGCGGTCGTCGCGATCGCCGCGGGCGCCGGCATCGCCGTGAGCGCGGCCACGACCCCCATCGAGCCCCGGCAGGTGTTCCGCGACAGCATCATCCCGCCCTTCAACGTGCGCGACTACGCCAGCCCGCTGCAGTCGTTCCGCGGCACCGTGCGCGACCAGAAGGAGAAGACGCTGTTCACCGTCTCGGGCCTGCCCGACGGTGCCCGCGTTCGACTGGCTGCGATGGATGACTGGGATGGCGTGGTCTACAACGTCGCCGACGGCGGTCCCGAGTCATCCAGCGCCTTCGCGCCCCTGCGCGCCGACATGGTGCCGGAGGCGGAAGGCGTGCCCGCATCCGTGCGCGTCGAGATCGCCGACTACAGCGGCGTGTGGGTGCCAGGGGTCACGGCCACCGACGACCTCACCTTCGACGGTTCCCGCGCCGAGGAACTGCGCCGCGGGGCGTATCACAACGTCGGCACCGAGACCACGATCACCACCGCTGGTCTCACCAAGGGCGACGCGTACACGCTCGACGTGATCGTGCCGCCCAAGGTGACCGACGAGCAGCTCGCCGAGGCGTCGTTCGCGAACATCACGCTGCCGCCCACCAAGAACGTGCCCGAAGACCTCGCCACCCTCGCCGCCGACATCATCTCGGACGCCGAGGCCGAGACCGACATCGAGCGGGTGCGTGCGCTGGAGACCTATTTCGCCGAGGGGGGCTTCTTCAGCCACGGCCTCGAGGGCGAGGTGCTCTCGCGAGCCGGCCACACCGCCGAGCGCATCGCCACGCTGCTGGGTGGCGACCAGATGATCGGTGACGACGAGCAGTACGCGGTCGTGATGGCGCTCGCCGCCCGCGAGATGGGCATCCCGGCCCGGGTCGTCATGGGCTATTACCCCGACGAGAAGCAGGAGGGCGAGCCGGTCTTCACCGCCACCGGTGACGACGTGCATGCCTGGGTCGAGGTCGCCTTCGAGGGGTTCGGCTGGGTGACGATCAACCCCACGCCGCCCGAGGACAAGGTTCCTCAGGATCAGAACACCAAGCCGCGAGTCGACCCGAAGCCGCAGGTGCTGCAGCCGCCGCCCCCGCCGCAGGAGCCGGTCGACCTGCCTCCGACCGTGCCGGATGACCGTGAACCCGAGGACGACACTCCGAACATCCTCGGCATCATCGCGGTCATCCTCGCGATCGTCGGTGTCTCACTGCTCGTGCTGCTCATCCTCGCCTCGCCGTTCATCGTGATCGGGGCGTGGAAGGCTGCCAAGCGGCGCTCACGACGGCTCGCCGAACGGCGCAGCGACCGCATCAGCGGCGGATGGGACGAACTCACCGATCGCGCGATCGACTACGGCGCCCGCCTCGCGCCCGGCGGCACCCGAACGGAAGAGGCGGCGGTGGTGGAAGCCGCCCTCACGGTTCCCACGGTCACGGCTCTCGCCGAACGTGCGGACGGTCAGGTGTTCGGGCCGGCCGAGCCGACCGATGAAGAGGTCGACGCCTTCTGGAACGATGTCGACGCGGCCGTCGGCGGCATGGGCAAGGACGTCGGCTTCTGGAAGCGCCTGAAGGCGCGACTGAGCATCCGATCACTCACCGGCAAGGGCCGCATTGCCGCGCGGATGCAGGATCTGAAGGATGCCGCGACCGCGCGCATCCGCCGTGAACCTGGCAACATCGACAAGAACGCGAAGCGATCCGAGAGCGAGAACACCCCATGACCATGCTTCCCGCGGGCACTGTCGCCCCGCTTCAGAGGCGGGCGATCGCGTACATCATCGATGTGCTCATCGCGAGTGCGATCGGGATCGTCGCCGGGCTGCTCTTCTTCGGGGTGTGGGCGCTCACCGGCCGCGAGTTGACGGCCCTGCTGTTCGGCGGCCCGGTGCTCGGGCTGGTCTCGCTCGCCTGGGCGCTCGTCTACACCTGGATGCAGGGTGGTGCCGGTTCGATCGGCATGCGCGCGCAGGGGTTGCGCCTGGTCTCGGCCACCACCGGTGAG
Source organism: Microbacterium istanbulense (assembly GCF_037204145.1). Taxonomy (NCBI): domain Bacteria; kingdom Bacillati; phylum Actinomycetota; class Actinomycetes; order Micrococcales; family Microbacteriaceae; genus Microbacterium; species Microbacterium istanbulense. The sequence continues at coordinate 11,428 of NZ_JBBDGN010000005.1, read as the reverse complement.
CCGCTCGGCTTCGGCAAGGCCCTGCTGCGCAACATCGTCTGGGGGCTGACCGCCGCATTCGTCGTCGGCTACTTCTCGGTGCTCTTCGACTCGTCCGGGCGCTTCCAGGGCTGGCACGACAAGGCCACGGGCGCCCTGATGATCGACGCGCGCGTGCCGAAGGGCGACGCGCACCCCGAGACGAGCGCCATGGTGCTGCCGGCTCCGCCCGCACCGTCATCGGTTGCCGTTCCGGTCAGTGCGGCGCAGCCGGCACCGCCCGTGGCGCAGCCGGTCGCGCCGCCCGCGGCTCTCCCCGAGGAGACTGTTGTCGCACCGCGGACGGATGCCCCCGCGCCGGGGGATCCGCTCATCTCGTTCGTGCCCGGTGTGACGCAGCCGACGCCCCCGCGCACGCCCGCGCCCGTCGTATCGCCGCCGGCTACCGTCCCGCCGGAGCCCGTCCCGCCGGCACCCGCGCCACCGGCACCCACGCCGTCGGTGACCACTCCGCCTGCACCGGCCGCGCCCGTGGCTCCGCCTGCCCCAGCCGCGCCCGTGGCTCCTCCTGCTCCGGCCTCATCCGAGGACGACATCGAGTCGACCCGCATCAGCATCCCCGGGCACCGCCTCGTCTTCACCTGGGACGACGGTCAGCGCGTTACCGTGTCTGGCCGCACCGTGTTCGGGCGCAACCCCGAACAGGAGCCCGACGCGGTCGTCGTCGTGGTCCGCGACGAGACCCGTTCGCTCTCGAAGACGCACTTCGAGGCAGGCGCATCACCCTCGGGTGGCTGGGTGATGGATCGGCACTCGACCAACGGCACGCTCGTCGTCCGTGACGGCGCCCGCATCGCCTGCCCGCCAGGGCAGCGGATGCCGGTGCGCCTGGGCGACGCGCTCGAGATCGGCGACCGCATCGTCACCATCGGCGGGTACGCATGAGTGCCCCGGTACGCGTGAGCGCGGCATCCGCCACCCACACCGGCCAGCGCCGCACCCTGAACGAAGACGCGCACCTCGCCGCGGCACCTGTGTTCCTCGTCGCCGACGGCATGGGCGGGCACGAGGCGGGGGAGCGGGCCAGCGCCGCCGTGATCGAGCAGTTCGGGCGCCTCGTCGGCCTGCAGGCGCTGGCCCTCGAAGACGTGCGTGGCGCTCTCAGCCGTGCCAGGGCCGCGGTCGAAGATCTCGCCTCGGGTGGTGCCGCGCGCGCGGGCACGACGCTCAGCGGCGTGGTGATCGCCTCGGTCGACGGCATGGGGTACTGGCTCTCGTTGAACATCGGAGACTCGCGCACCTACCGCTTCGCCGACGGCCGGCTGGAACGCATCACGGTGGATCACTCGGTGATCCAGGAGCTCATCGACAGCGGCGAGATCACCGTGGAAGAAGCGGCAAACGACTCTCGCCGCAACATCATCACCCGGGCCATCGGTGCGGGCAGCACCGGCGACGCCGACTACTGGCTGTTCCCGGCAGAGCTCGGTGACCGCATGCTCGTCTGCTCAGACGGCCTCACCAGCGAGCTCAGCGAAGAGCGCATCCGCGCTGTCCTGGCGGAACAGAGCGACCCGCAGCGGGCCGCCGACATCCTCACCGCCGAAGCCGTCGAGGCCGGGGGCCGTGACAATGTCACTGTGGTGATCGTGGATGCCGTCTCGGTCGCGTCTCGGCCGGGAACGATCGTGCACTCGGACGAGGTCGATGACGACACGCGTCCGCGTGAGGCACTGAATGGAGGGGTCCGATGAAGCAGATCGTCTATCGCCCGGGGTCGTGGTTGGTCATCGCGGAGGATGCCGGCGTGATCGCCGTGCCCGCCGACACCGCGCCCACCCGCGTGACCCGCCTCTCCGACATGCTCCAGCAGGGTGCACCCGCACTGACCGAGGTCATCGACGCGCTCGCCGACGGCTCGATCACCACGCTCGGCTCCTTCGCCATGGCGCTTGACGGGCCGGATGGCACGCGTTTCGCGGTGCGCGGTCCGGTGCACGTGAAGATCGCCGGTGTCGCCGACGGCGGCCATGTCTCGGGTGCTGATGTCACCACCTGGAGCGAGCGTTTCGTGGCCGAGTCACGCGGTTTCGAACTGCTGCTCGATGACAGCCGTGCGCAGGCCGAGTACCCGCTCCGGTCGGGCGTCGTCCTCGCCGGTGCGGTGCGTGTCGGCGACACCTCGGAGGAGGAAGTGCCCCTGGCCGTCGCCGCAGACGAGACGGCAAGCGAGGCACCCGCCGATGACGCCCCCGCATTCGCCGCGCCCGCGTCTGAGGCGCCCGAGATCGCCGAGCCGGAGCCCGACGCCGCGCCCGAGATCGCCGAGCCGGAGCCCGACGCTGAGATCGAGATCGACCCGCCGGCCGCGCCCGAGCAGGTCGCCACTGAACTGATCGAGCAGGTGGACGCGGAAGCGAACGTCGTCGCGGAGCCCCCTGCCCCGCAGCACACGCTGATGCCCAGCGAGTTCACCTACGCCCCGGAACCGGAGGCGGACGTCACCGACCACGACGAGGAGGCCGCCCCGTCGATCGACGACCTCTTCCCCGACGCGACCGTGCAGGTCTCGCCGGCATCCGCTCCTCCGGCACCGGCCGCCCCGCCCACTCCGGCCGCCTTCGGTGACCACGACGGCGCCACCATCTCGCTGGCCGAGGCCCGCCGTCTGCGCGACGAGTCATCCGCCCCGGATGCCCCGACCGCCGTCTTCGATGTCGTGGAGCAGCCGGCGGCATCCGCCGGTCGAGTGCGGGTGTCGAGCGGTCAGGTCATCGAGCTCGATCGCACCATCATCATCGGACGTCGTCCCCGCGCGACGCGAGCCAGCGGAACGACGCTGCCGCACCTGGTCGCCGTGGAGAGCCCGCAGCAAGACATCTCGCGCAGCCACCTCGAGATCCGCCCCGAGGGCGACTCGGTCGTGGTGATCGATCTGCACACCACCAACGGATCCACCCTGCTGCGCCCCGGGGCCGACCCGGTGCGTCTGCACCCGGGTGAGCACACGCTCGTGCTCACCGGCGACGTCGTCGACCTCGGCGATGGCATCACCGTCGCCTTCGAGGGGCTCGCGTGACCCGCACTCCCTCGCCGCCGCCCGAGCTGCCCGGGTTCGTCTACGTGCAGCCGCTCGGGACGGGCGGCTTCGCGGATGTGTTCCTCTACGAGCAGCAGATGCCGCGCCGCCGGGTGGCGGTCAAGGTGCTGATCGCCGAGCGGATCACCTCGGGCGCCGCCCAGGAGTTCACTGACGAGGCGAACGTGATGGCGATGCTGTCGACGCATCCCGCGATCGTGACGATCTACCAGGCGGGAGTCGCCGGCGACGGCCGCCCCTATCTGGTGATGGAGTACTGCCCGCGCCCGAACCTGCAGGTGCGTGCACGCAAGGAGCCGTTCTCGGTCGCCGAAGCGCTGCGCGTCGGCATCCAGGTCGCCGGCGCCGTCGAGACCGCGCACCGCGCCGGCGTGCTGCACCGTGACATCAAACCGGCGAACATCCTCGTCACCGAGTACAACCGGCCCGCCCTCACCGACTTCGGTATCGCCTCGACCGGCGGGGCCGTGACCGAGGCGGCCGGCATGTCGATTCCGTGGTCGCCGCCCGAGTCGTTCGGCGACCCGCCCCGCAGTGGTCCGCGCACCGACGTCTACGCCCTCGGCGCCACGGTCTACACCCTGCTTGCCGGTCGGTCGCCGTTCGAACGTGCGGGTGAACGCAACACCAGCGCCGATCTCATCGAGCGCATCGAGCGGATGGCTCTGCCCTCGCTGAACCGACCCGATTCGCCGGCCAGCCTGCAGGCCGTGCTCGATCGGGCGATGGCGAAGAACGCCGACGACCGCTACCCCAGCGCGGTGGCCTTCGCGCGGGCGCTGCAGAAGGTGCAGATCGAACTGTCGCACTCGGTGACCCCGATCGACATCGTCGACGAGCATCCGATGACCGACGAGGTCGACGACGACGGCGACGGCCTCACTCGGGTGCGCGAGGTCGTCTCGATCGACCCGAACTCACAGACCGCGACGCGCCCGTCGGCCATCACCGAGCCGAAGCGGCCTGGCGCCGTCGCGGCGGACATGCCGCGCTTCGACGTTCCCGTCGTGCCTGTGGCCGCGGTCGTCGAAGACACGCAGCTGCGCCCGCCGACACCGGCGGCATCCGCGGCGGCCGACGACCAGACGCTGCTGCGCGCGCCGCGCGTGCTCGCGCCCGAGGCACCGACATCCGCGCCCGCCGACGCGGTCGTCGCGCCGCCGCAGCCCACCGAGGCGCCGGCGAAGAAGCGCGGCGGGATGCCCTGGTGGGGCTGGGTCGGCGGCAGCGTCGCCCTGCTGCTCATCGTGCTGTACTTCGTGTTCAGTGACGCGATCGCCGGCTTCGTGCTGCCGGAACCGACGACAGCGCCATCCGAGACATCCGCCCCCGTCGACCCGCTCGCCGACCTCGTGCCAGCCGTGACGGAGTTGAGCGGCACCCGCGCGGGAGATCAGGTCAGCTTCACGTGGATGAACGCCGACCCCGAAGACGGTGACTCGTTCATCTGGCAGGAGATCACCCTCGACGGCCCGCAGGCGGCGCAGAACATCGCCGAGACGAGTGTGACCCTGCCGGGGGCGCATCCGGATCGCACCTGCATCGAAGTGACGTTGAAGCGCGCCGACGGGCGTGCATCCGACCCGGTGAGGGAGTGCGTGGAATGAGCGCGGTGACCGTCGAGTTCGCGGGGGAGTACTTCCCGGTCAGCGATGAAGAACCGTTCCTCGTGGGACGGGAGGGCGACCTCGAACTCGACGACAACCTGTTCCTGCACCGGCACTTCCTCGAGATCGCGCACGGCGAGGGCCTGTGGTGGCTGGCCAACATCGGCACGCGCCTCACCGCGACGGTGACCGACTCGGCCGGAGGCGTGCAGGCGTGGCTGTCCCCCGGGGCCAGGTTGCCGCTCGTGTTCGAGCGCACCACCGTCGTCTTCACCGCGGGGCCGACGACCTACGAGCTCACCGTGCACGCCGCCGAACCCACCTTCCGGCACACACGGCATGAGGCGGATGCCGACGGCGCCTCGACGATCGGTGACGTTCCTCTCACCGAGAGCCAGAAGCTGCTCATCCTCGCCCTCGCCGAGCCGCAGCTGCGGCGTGACGGCACGGGACGCAGCGAGATCCCCACCTCGGCGAAAGCCGCGGAGCGCCTGGGGTGGACCGTGACGCGGTTCAACCGCAAGCTCGACAACGTGTGCGACAAGCTCGACCGCATCGGGGTGCCCGGCATGCGTGGCGGTCAGCGCAGCTTCGCCACCAACCGCCGCGCGCGTCTGGTCGAGCACGCGGTCGCTTCGCGGCTCGTGACCCGCGCCGACCTGGGCCTGCTCGATGCGCCGCAGGCCGACGTCGAAGGAGAGCAGGATTGATCTGGGAGATCGACGACGGCCCCCGCGCCGTGGAAGGACTCGATGAGCACGGTCGCCCGGATCCCGCATACGCGGCGGCGCTGGGGCTGATCCGCGCCCCTTACGGCCGTCGGGTGATGGCGACGATCGTCGAGCTGATGATCTTCGCCGTGCTCGCGCTGCCTGGCACGATCGTCGGCACGCTGACAGCCCTGCGCATCACCGGTGGGGAAGACCCGATGCGGATGCTGCAGGCGGGCGAACTGCTCTGGCCGATCGCGGCCGTCGTGATCTCACAGGCCCTGGTGATGATCTTCACGATCGTGCAGCTGGTATTGCTCGGGCGCAAGGGCGTCACCGTCGGCAAGGCCATGTTCGGGCTGCGGTCGATCAACGTGCGCACCCTCGAGCAGCCGCGCTTCTGGCGCGGAGCCGTCGTGCGCTACCTGCTCATGTATGCCTCCTTCCTCGTACCGATCATCGGCCCGGTGCTGGTCATCGCCCTCTCGCCCCTGTTCGACCCGGAACGCCGCGGGCGCGGCTGGCCGGACATGGCAGCGGCGATGTGGCTCGTCGATGTGCGCCGGGGGCTGAACCCCTACGACACCAAGAGAATGCGCATCGCGCGCAAGACACTCACGACACCGGAGCACGAAGAGAAGGCGCCCCTGCCTTCGCTGGCCACCCCCGTCGACCGCGATGCTCCTGCGGAATATGTTCCGTCGGGTCGTCTGTCCGGCGGGGTGATCGGTGCACACCGGATGAGCGTCGGCACGGGAGCATCCGAGGCTCCTGCGCCGGCACCGGCAGCGCCGTCTCCCGTCTCGCCCCTCGCGGCGACCCCGGCAGTACCCGCCTTTGCTCCCTCGGTCCCCGTGGCGCCGACCGAGATGGTCGACGCGGTGCCGCCGCCGTTGTCTCCGGGGCAGCTGCTCGACAGTTTCGCCGTGCAACCGGCGCCGCACACACCGCCCGCCTCCCCGCCGAACGTCGAAGCGCCGTCCGCGCCGACCGCTTCTCCCGCGCCCGCATCTCCGACCGCCGAGCAGATTCCCCCGCCGTCGGCATCCGCGGTGGAAGACCGCCCCGGTATCGCGGTACGAGCCGTGGTCGTCCTCGACGACGGTGAGCGTATCGACGTGCGCGGTGCGACGCTGTTCGGCCGGGCGCCGGCGCCCGTTGCCGGCGAGGGCGCCGTGCAGCTCATTCAGGTGGCGGATGACACCCGATCGGTGTCGAAGACGCATTTCGCGATTCTGCCCGCCCGCCGGGGTGTGATCGTCGTCGACCGTGGGTCGACCAATGGCAGCAGCCTGGTGCGCGGTGGTGTGGAGACGCCGCTCGCGGCCGGGGATCCGGCCGCGCTGCAGGCCGGCGACATCGTGCGCTTCGGCGATCGCACGTTGAGCGTGGAACGCGCATGACGACCGCCGACGATCAGGAGAACCGATGAGAGTCAAGCTCACTCTGCGCCGCCCGGGCGCACCGCTGACGGACATCGTCGTGATGGCAGACTCGACCGCGACCGTCGCCGATGTGGCGCGCCAGATCGCCACGACCGACCCGCTGCGCAGCACCGCCGCGCGGCAGGGCGACACGCTGAGCCTGTCGGTGGCCGCGCCCACGAGTGAGGGGCTCGAGACGCTGAACCCCGATCTTCTGATCGGTGACGCACCGATCGGCTCGGGGTTCCTCGCAGAGATCACCAACCTCGGCCCGAACCGGGCATCCGCCGCTCCCAGCGGTGCCAAGCCCGCCGCGTTGCTCACGGTCACCTCGGGCCCGGCCGCAGGCAAAGAATTCCCCCTGCCGGTGGGGCACTTCTTCATCGGGCGTGACGCCGCCAGCGACGTCGCCCTGCCCGACCCGCTGGTCTCCAAGCGGCACGCGCGCATCGAGGTGGCCGCGACCTTCGTCGAGATCGTCGACCTGAACTCCGCGAACGGTCTGCTCGTCGACGGCGGTCTGGTGCAGCGCCTGCGCGTCATCCCCGGGCAGACGTTCACCATCGGGGACAGCGACCTGGTCGTGCGCATGGTGAGCGACTTCGACGGATCGGCCGCCGCCGACCCCGTGCTCGAGCGTGGCGGAGCGTTGCTGTTCAACCGCAGCCCTCGCGTCGAGCCCCGCTTCAGCGGCGAGGACCTCGACGAACCCCGGTACCCGCGCGATCAGGTGCAGCGGCTCTTCCCCTGGCCCATGCTCGTCGCGCCCATCCTGCTCGCCGTGAGCATGTGGGCCATCACCGGACGCGCGCTCTCCCTGCTCATGGCCGCGGCGTCGCCGATGATGATGTTCGGCAACTTCATCTCGCAGAAGACCAACCTCGGGCAGCGCCTGCGCAAAGAGGTCGACTCGTTCGAGGAGCAGTTCGAGCGCCTCGAAGAGAGGCTCTACCACGCGCACCCGCGGGAGCGTGAGGTGCGCCACAACGAGGTGCCGGCTGTCGCCGTGGTCTTCGACGAGGCCATGCGGCTGGGACCGCTGCTGTGGACGCGACGGCCCGAGCACTGGAACTTCCTGTCGCTGCGCCTGGGCGTCAGCACCGATGAGGCCCGCACGCGCATCAAGCGCACCGACACACCCGAGGCCCTCGTCGAGTATGTCGAACGGGTCGACCGGCTCGAAGAGCGCTACAAGATGATCGACGACGTGCCGATCCTGGAGTCGCTGCAGAGCGTCGGCTCGATCGGCGTCGCCGGTCCCACCTCCCTCGCCAGCGACGCGCTGCGGGGCCTTGCCGTGCAGCTGTTCGGCATGCACTCCCCCAACGAGCTCGTCGCCGTCGCCCTCACCGAGCCCGGCTGGGCCAACGAACTCGACTGGCTGAAGTGGCTGCCGCACACCTCGAGCGAACGTAACCCGTTCAAGGATGTTCCGCTCGCAGATTCGGCATCCACCGGCACGGCCCTGCTCAGCGGCCTCGAAGAGCTCGTCATGCGGCGCGCGAAGGCCGCCACCTCGCCCCGCCCGCCGTACGGCGACGACTGGGATCCGATGCTGTACGGCACCGACGTCAAGCGCGCCTCGGAAGAGGCCAGCTTCCCTGGTCAGACGGCCGTGCTGGTGATCGTCACCAACGACGCCCCCGTCGACCGTGCCCGGCTCACGCAGATTCTCGAGCGGGGAGCGGATGTCGGCGTGTACGCGCTGTTCGTGGCGCCGGTCGTCGCGGCACTTCCCGCCGCCTGCCGCAGCTTCATCGACGTGAGCGAGGGGCTCGAGAACGCCACGGTCGGCACGGTGCGCAGCGGCGTCGGCTACCCCGGCGTGCGCGTCGAGGGCGTCTCGCACGCGTACATGACGATGTTCGCCAAGCGTCTCGCGCCGGTCGTCGACTCGAGCACCGTGATCGAGGACTCCTCCGACATCCCGAACTCGGTGATGTTCCTCTCGCTGGTCGGCTCGGACATGGCGAGCGATCCGGCAGCAGTGGTCGACCGATGGCGGCAGAACAACACGATCCTCGACCGTTCCGGCGCGCCACAGGCACGGCTGAAGAAGGCCGGCAACCTGCGTGCGATCATCGGCCAGTCGCAGACGGATGCCATGACCCTTGACCTGCGCACGCAGGGCCCGCACGCCCTCGTGGGTGGCACCACCGGTGCCGGCAAGAGCGAGTTCCTGCAGGCGTGGGTGCTCGGCATGGCGGCCGCGCACAGCCCCGACCGGGTGACGTTCCTCTTCGTCGACTACAAGGGCGGCTCGGCGTTCGCCGACTGCGTCGACCTGCCGCACACCGTAGGGCTCGTCACCGACCTCAGCCCGCACCTCGTGCGCCGTGCCCTGACCAGCCTGCGTGCCGAGCTGCACCACCGCGAGCACCTCTTCAACCGCAAGAAGGCGAAGGACCTCCTCGAGCTCGAGAAGCGGCGCGACCCCGACACCCCGCCCGCGCTCGTGCTGGTGATCGACGAGTTCGCCGCGCTCGCCGGGGAGGTGCCGGAGTTCGTCGACGGGGTGGTCGACATCGCCCAGCGCGGTCGCTCCCTCGGCATCCACCTCATCATGGCGACCCAGCGCCCGGCCGGCGTCATCAAGGACAACCTGCGCGCCAACACCAACCTGCGCGTCGCCCTGCGCATGGCCGACGAGTCCGACTCGAAAGACGTCGTGGATGACCCGGTGGCGGCATCCTTCCCGCCGTCACTGCCCGGGCGCGGCATCGCCAAGACGGGCCCGGGGCGCCTCGTGCCCTTCCAGTCGGCGTACGCCGGTGGCTGGTCGACCGATGAGGTGCAGGCGGCGGAAGTGAAAGTCGCAGAACTGCGGTTCGGGTCGACGCAGCTGTGGGAGGCCGACCAGGAGCCGGAGTCGGATTCGCACGATGAAGACCTCGGACCCAACGACCAGAAGCGCCTGGTCGCCACCTTCGTGAAGGCCGCGCAGAGCGCCGGCATCCCCGCTCCCCGCCGGCCCTGGCTCGACGACTTGGAGCGTGCCGTCGACCTGCGTGATCTGCCGCTGCTCGGCGACGGGCAGATCCTGCTCGGCAAGATGGACGTGCCGGCCCGGCAGCTGCAGGAGGCCACGTACTTCCACCCCGACAAGGACGGTTCGCTGCTCGTGTACGGCACGAGCGGTTCGGGCAAATCGACCGTGCTGCGCACCATGGCCATCGCGGCCGGCTACGACCCGGCCTCCCGCGTCGAGGTCTACGGGCTCGACTTCGGATCGGGCTCGCTGCGCAGTCTCGAGAACCTGCCGCACGTCGGCTCGATCATCGCCGGCGACGACGCCGAGCGCGTGCAGCGCGTGCTGCGCTCGCTCGCACGCGTGCTCGATGACCGCGGCAAGCGGTTCAGCGCCGCGAACGCCGCCAGCCTCACCGAGTACCGAGAGCTCACCGGCCGTGACGAGTCACGCATCCTGCTGCTCATCGACGGCTTCCCCCAGTTCCGCTCGGAATGGGAATCGACGACGGCGCGGATGCCGTTCTACCAGACCTTCATGCGGATCCTGGGCGAGGGGCGCCCCTTGGGCGTGCACGTCGTCGCCACGGCCGACCGTTCCGGATCGGTCCCCACGGCAGTGAGCGCCAACGTCTCGCGCCGCGTGGTGCTGCGCCTGGCCGACGAATCCAGCTATGCGATGCTCAACGCCCCCAAGGACGTGCTCGACGAGCGTTCTGCGCCCGGTCGCGCCATCGTCGACGGCCTCGAGACGCAGATCGCCACCCTCGGCGGCACCCCCAACGTCGCCGAGCAGACCAAACTGCTCGAGGCGCTGGCCGCCGACCTGCGCGCCGCCGGCGCCAGGGAGGTCGCCGAGATCGGTGCCCTGCCCACCCGCCTGTCGCCGCGCGACCTGCCGGACCGCGTGGGGGAGTTCCCGGTGCTCGGCGTGGCCGAAGACACCCTGGCGGCACGCGAGTTCGATCCGGTGGGCACCTTCGTCGTGGCCGGTCCGCCGCTGGCGGGCAAGACCACGGCGCTGAAGGCGATGATCACCTCGATGCGACGCTTCGACCCGGAGGTGAAGCTGTTCCACTTCGGGGGGCGTCGCGCGCAGCTCAAGGACTACGCCGACTGGACGCGCAGCGCCGTCACGCCCGACGACGCGAAGGAGCTCGCGAAGGAGCTCGCCGAGCTGATCGCAGACGAGACGCTGCCGATGCGGCTGATGGTCGTCGTGGAGGATGTGCCCCAGTTCGCGGACGGCCCCGCCGAGCGTGAGATGAAGGCGCTGTTCCAGGCGATCAACCGCAGTGATCACTTCCTCGTGGGCGACGCTGATGTGACGCAGGTCACCAGCGGCTTCGGTTTCATCGGCGACTTCAAGGCAGGGCGCAAGGGCATCATCCTCAAGCCCGACGCCTTCGACGGCGACGCGGTGTTCAAGGTGCCGTTCCCGAAGGTCAAGCGCACCGACTTCCCCGAGGGGCGCGGCATCTTCGTGCAGTCGGGCCGTCAGGTCACCGTGCAGATGCCGCTGGTCGAGGGCGAGCGCCTCGGCGGCTGATGGGTACTCCTCCCCATCGACGTGTGGTTGGGGGGCTTGTTAGGTTTTGGGTATCGGGCCGGTGGGGTCCGGCTCAATGATTATCGGAGGTG